>CAYXVO010000200.1:0-5801 GCA_964467875.1 uncultured Pseudomonadales bacterium
ATCCAGCTTAGAAAGCGAGCGATAGAGAGCAAGCCAACAACGCATCCTGACGCAAAAATTAACAAAGTTCCCAGCTCCAGGGACTTTACGGCATGCAAAACATGCCCATACATACCCAGAATCAGCAAAATGAAGCTACCGGAAATACCAGGCAGGATCATGGCGCAGATGGCAAGCATGCCACACCAGAACAGATTGAACGGCGTAACGGAAAGTTCCGTGGGATTTATCTCGGTGACCAGGTAAGCGAGCACGGTTCCGATCACCAGCGCACCCCATGCCGCCAGATTCCGCTGTCGGATTTGCATTCCGACGTGCCAGACCGAGGCGATGATCAAGCCGAAGAAAAATGCCCAGACCAGTTCTGGATAGGTTTCCAGCAAATGACTGATCAGCCGCGCCATGGACATGACACTGGTGAGAATGCCTGCAAACAGGATCAGCAAAAAGGTGCCGTCGATAGCTCGCCAGACCCCTCCGATCCCCTCCTCCCTGAAACGGGGCAGCAGGGCTGGCCCAAATGATTGCAAGGCGCCCAATAAGCGCTCGTAGATCCCCGCAATGAAGGCAATGGTTCCGCCGGAGACACCGGGCACGATGTCCGCAGCGCCCATAGCGACACCTTTCAGATAGAGAAACACACGCGAACGGGGGGTATCCTGATACATAGCCTGCCTTAGATCGAGGAGGATAGTTTGATAATGGAGATGGGATGATACGGCTAGCGCACCACCCCTCCCAATAAAGGAACAAACCGTACGGTTTCAACCGGCGTAATCAGCACTTCCGAATCTTCCCGCGTCACGATCTGCAATTGCTGCTGCTCGCCCTTGCCCACGGGAATGATCATGCGCCCTCCCTCTGCGAGTTGGGCAAGCAGTTCCGGCGGAATTTCGGGTGCGGCGGCCGTGACAATAATGCCATCGAACGGCGCCTGCTCCGGCCAGCCCACCGAACCGTCGGCATGTCGCAGCAGCACATTGCGCACATGCAGCGCCCGCAGTCGTTCCCGCGCCTTGTCCTGCAGCGGTTTGATGCGCTCGACGCTATAAAGAGAACCAACCAGCGGCGCCAGTACCGCCGTTTGATAGCCACAGCCAGTGCCCAGCTCCAGCACCTTGTTGAGCGGCTTATTTGCCAGCAACAGCTCCGTCATGCGGGCGACAATATAAGGTTGGGAAATCGTCTGGTTATGCCCGATGGGCAACGCAGTATCTTCGTAGGCCCGGTGCGCGAGCGCTTCGTCGACAAAGAGATGACGAGGCGTGGCTAGAATCTGGTCCAGTACACGCCGATCCCTGATTCCTTCCTGTTGCAAGCGATCCACCAAACGCATGCGGGTGCGTTTGGAGGTCATGCCAATGCCCTCGATATCGATACTACGCTTCAAGATTATTCCTCGAACACATTTTCAAGCTGGAACACTTTCTCAAGCTGGAACACTTTTTCAAGCTGGAACCTATTTGCAGACCACTAGCTCTCGACCCACTGGTGCAAATCGGCAAAGGCATCATACCGGGTCATGTCCACATGAATGGGGGTGATGGACACATGCCCATGGGTCACCGCATGGAAATCCGTTCCAGGCCCGGCATCATCTCCTTCACCCGCCGCCGCCAACCAGTAGCGCACCTTACCACGGGGGTCGACCACCTTAAGCGGCTCCCCCCCTTTGGCCCGATGGCCCAGCCTGGTGATCTGGATGCCTTTCAATTCATCGTATGGCAGGTCCGGCACATTAATATTCAACAGGGTTCGTGGCGCCATCCGCAGGGACGCGGATTTCTGCAACAACTCCCGGACCACCCGGGCCGCCGTGTCGTAATGGTGCTGGCCATAATTCACCAGCGACACCGCAAGGGCCGGCTCACGCAGAAAGCGTCCCTCCATTGCCGCCGCCACGGTGCCGGAATAGAGGACATCATCCCCCAGGTTGGCGTGGGTGTTGATCCCCGAAACCACCCGTTCGACGCCTTCCGGAAACAACAGATTCAGGCCCAGATGCACGCAATCGGTCGGCGTGCCGTCGACACTGATAAAACCGTTGGCCAGGCGCATCGGATGCAACGGCCGATTGAGCGTCAGGGAATTACTGGCACCGCTGTGATCGCGATCAGGCGCAACCACCTGAATGTCGGCAATCTTCGCCAACTCCTCGGCCAGCACCGCCAACCCCGGCGCGGTGACGCCATCATCGTTTGCAAGTAACAGTTTCACAGGTCCTCCCCATCGCCCTCGTCAACCGGCTGTGCGTCAACCGACTGCGGACCAACCGGCATAGCCGCCAGACTCACCCTATTCTCGGTACGATACCAGTCAACCACGAGATCGACACATTCGCGCAGCATGGCAGTGGCAAAGCTGCCACTGGTCAGGGCAAAGTTCAAGGTTAGATCCTGACCGTCAAATGTCCAGCGCAAGCCCATGGGATAAGCCACCAAGGGCCGACGCTCCGGTCGGATACGTTGCGATTTGAGGCCTTCGATGAAGAGTGGCTCAGACTCGGCAACCGCCCGCTCAATCTGGCCACAGCTCCCTTCGGTGGTAACTGGGGCGTCACCATATAAAGGCCCGGTTGGCACGGCACGTTGAACCCGCCAGTCCGCAACCGGAACTTCGCCGGCCAGATCACCGTCGATGAGCGTCTGCCAGGTCCCCGCCGCAACACGCCGCGCCAGCACCTGGTTGAATAGCCAGGAACGTGCCGCGGACAGGTATATGCCCCGCTTATGCCGGTCACGTTGCCGCAGGTCCCGGCGAAACAGATTTTCCGCGCGATCCAGATTGGCGCCGTTGATCCCAAAGCGCTGCTCGCCAAAAAAATTGGGGAAGCCCTGCTCCCGCAGGGCCGTTAGTACCGTCACCAACGCCTCACGATCTCCCTGCAGATCACGCAGCCGGATTTCAAAGGCATTCCCCAGGTGCTGGCCCCGGCGCAACTTCTGCCGATGGCGATTAACCTCCAGCACCTGCAGATCCGCTTCGTTCAGCTGGTTCCAAGCAGGTACCGGGCGGTTGGCGAGATAGACACTGAACCACTGACGCGCCACCGCACGGCGATCCTTCATACCGCAAAAGCCTACGTCCATCGGCCGCACATCCGCCAGGCGAGCAACACGCCGTGCGACCTCCTCGGTGTTCAGGCCGATCTTTTCAAGATAGAGAAATACATGCTCGCCCTCGCCATCCAGGGTAAGCCCCAGCACCTCATCGACGCGAAAATCCGTTAGTTCCCGCCGAAATTCGGCGCAACAACCGGTGACGGGCCAAGCCCGGGGCAAATCCGCGACCTGACGACTCAAGACTGATTCTCCCCTGCCGCCAACAGGCACACGGCCTGACAGGCAATACCCTCACCCCGGCCAGTAAAGCCTAGGCGCTCGCTGGTCGTTGCCTTGACGTTCACCTGCGCAATGCTGATCTGCAGATCCTCGGCAATGCAGTGCCGCATCGATTCAATGTGCGGTGCCATCTTGGGTGCCTGCGCAATAATCGTCGCGTCCACATTCAGTACCTGATACCCCAGGCTCGACACCTGCTCCATTACATGACGCAACAGCACGCGGCTGTCGGCACCGCGAAAGCGCGGATCGGTATCGGGGAAATGGTGGCCGATGTCTCCAAGCCCCATGGCGCCCAATAAGGCATCCGCCAGCGCATGCAACAGCACATCGCCGTCGGAATGGGCCGCCAAGCCTTGGGTAAAAGGAATCCGCACGCCCCCCAGAATGACATGGTCACCGGCCTGAAAGGCATGTACATCAAAGCCTTGTCCCACACGAAAAGGTATGGTCACGCCCCTTACTCCTGCGTTTTCGTTGAAGGTTTGGTCTGGAGAATCGGTGAAGCCTGAACCGAGGCCGCACCGGGTGACGCTGATTGTATAGGGCTACGTTGTGCCAGAAACAGCTGCGCCAACGCCAGATCGCCGGGTACCGTAACCTTGATGTTGTCGCTGTGCCCTTCCACCATGCGGGGACGGTTGCCGGTGAATTCCACAGCCGATGCTTCGTCGGTCACCACAGCGCCCGCATCCAATGCCTGCTGTAACGCGGCATGCAGCAAGCCGAAACGAAACATCTGCGGCGTGTAGGCGCGCCAGACCTGGCGGCGGTCAATGGTTTCAACAATCTGTCCATCGGCATCCGCGCGCTTCAGGGTGTCGGCCACCGGCACCCCCAACAGGCCGCCCACCGGATCATCCCACAACTGGAGCAACAGACGATCCAGGTCTTCCTGGCGCAAGCAAGGACGAGCCACATCATGCACCAGGACCCAGTCTCGGGGCTGCGCCAGTGGCGCAATTTCGGCGAGCGCGTTCAGTACCGAAAAACAGCGTTCTGAGCCACCGGCTACGCGCTGGATGCGGGCATCATTAGCCAGCGGCAGATGCGACCAATGGGCGTCATCCGGATCAAGTACCAGATAGAGGGAAGTAATTCGGGGATGGGCCAACAGCGTCTGTAACGTCTGTTCAATGACCGTATGCGAACCCAGAGGCAGATACTGCTTCGGAATACTGCTGCCCATGCGGGTGCCCACGCCCGCTGCGGGCACAATGACCCACAGACGTGATTCGAGGGAAGGATCCGTGTTCATCGTCATAACGAGGATGGCCAGAGGCGGACTGGGGACGGTAGCGGAGGGTGGCTTAAGTACCACCCACGCGGAGGTTACTGCTTATCAACCACCATGTAGAAGGTTTCGCGCTGATGGATCATGCCGAGCTGGGTGCGGGCACGCTCTTCAATGGCGCTCTGGGCCGCTTTCAGGTCAATCACTTCGGCATCCAGCTGACGATTACGGTCTTGCAGCGTCAGGTTTTCGGCCTGCTGCCGTTCAATCTGCTCCTGCAGCGCCAAGGCGTGGGCAAAACTACCCTCGCCGGCCCAAAGACGGACCTGCAGCGCCAGAATGACGAACACCATGAACGCCCATAACCATTTCATCGGTCACAACCACCCGCGTCGGTAAAAATTAGCCGGGGCACCGCCCCGGCCCACCGACTACTTTCCCTGACCTTTAATTTCGACCAGGCCCCGGTAGGGAGCCTGACCCGCAAGCTGCTCTTCGATACGCAGCAACTGATTATACTTCGCCACCCGATCGGACCGGCAGAGCGAACCGGTCTTGATCTGACCCGCCGCGGTTCCAACGGCCAGATCGGCAATGGTGGCGTCTTCGGTTTCACCGGAACGATGGGAGATGACAGCGGTATAGCCTGCATCCTTGGCCATCTTGATGGCATCCAGCGTCTCGGACAGACTGCCAATCTGGTTGAACTTGATCAGAATCGAGTTGGCAATGTTCTTCTGGATACCTTCTTTCAGGATCTTGGTGTTGGTCACGAACAGATCGTCACCCACCAGCTGAACCTGGTCGCCCAGTTTTTCGGTAAGTGTAGACCATCCTGACCAATCGCTCTCGTGCATGCCATCTTCGATAGACACAATCGGATAACGCTGGGTCAGATCCGCCAGATAATCAGCGAAACCGGTGGCGTCGAACTGTTTGCCCTCGCCTGCCAGGTCATAGGTGCCATCCTTGTAGAATTCCGAAGAGGCACAATCCAGCGCCAGTGTCACGTCTTTACCCAGGCTGTAGCCGGCCTTCTCGACCGCTTCCCGGATGGCTTCCAGTGCAGACTCGTTGGACGGCAGGTTCGGCGCGAAACCACCTTCGTCACCCACCGAGGTGCTCAGACCGCGATCATGCAGCACCTTCTTCAGGGCATGGAAAATCTCCGCGCCGCAACGCAGTGCTTCGGCAAAGTTCTTGGCACCGACCGGCTGTACCATGAA
>CAYXVO010000201.1:0-5788 GCA_964467875.1 uncultured Pseudomonadales bacterium
AACAGCCAAACGAAGGAATGTTGGCAACGTTGGCTATTGATTGCTGTGACTGGCTAAGTCCGGTTGAGGTGGCGGAGTTGGATCTTGAGGAAGGCTTCCTGGTTAAGTTCTCAGGAGGCCAGGACCAACATGATTTTGTCACGGGGCGCAGTCCTTACCAATTGATTCGTCTTCCTGAGGGGCGGATGGGCTACAGGCTGCGTATGCGCTCATTCGTGAATCCTGACGTGCTTTATCCCACGTTGCTTCTTCTGGATAAGGATCTCAAGCCAGTGCGCATGGTTCGGCACGCACTATATAACTTTGAACCGGAAAACTGGTTTCGTTACGGATATCTTGAAGGCTGGGTCAAGATCGAACCCCAACAGGGGGATGCCTATGTGTTGGTTTTAACCGTCGCCGATGATCTGAAGACGGGAACCCAGGTTGAACACAAGAAGAAGGTTCTTGAACTCCGGCATGCGCAGACCGGGCTTCTGCATTTGACTATGCCCTAGTCAGACAGCTTTTAGCCGCGCAGTCATCAGTCATACAGTTCCTAGCGATGCCGTCCTTAACCACGCAGTCCTTCGTTCTACGCGCCTTGTCCTTTCTTTGATTGCATCATTTATTCGTCGTGGCCTGAAAATGGCGATCCAACACCAATTTGGCAGCGTTGACGTCCTGCAGTCGATCCGTGTCTCCGCCACGATCCGGATGGTGCTTCATTGCCAACCGGCGGTATTGGTGTTTTACCTCTTCATGGGTGCTGCTTGAGGCAAGTTCGAGTGTCTCCAGAGCCCTGGCGATCTCTGGACCATCCGATCGACTAGGGGCGACCATTTTTCGCCAGAAGTTATCCAGCATGTCGTCAACATGGGCCGGCTGGGTTTTCACAAAATTCCGCCAATCCCGATAGTAAGTCTCCAATGGATCAGAGTCTGCAATGGCATTTATCGCCGGGTGCAGCGGGGTCATGCATATGCGCAGCGGGGATATCTCAAGCGACCCAGATTCCGCACGCTCGAGTTGGTCACGCAGTTGATACAGCGCATGAAACAGGATGAAGTGAATCTGGAACAGGCGGTACGGCTGGCTAAAGCAGTCACGCTCGAACAAGCAGTATGGGGGGGACGTGAGCGCCCGTATCAATTCATGTTCCGTACAGCCGTCGGATCTGGATTCCAATACTTGAAGTAGAGCGTCTTTCAGGGCGCGGAGACAGGGAGAAGCATTTGGTGTGGTCATACAGCAAGGATAGAAGACAGGCCGGCACCTGAACAGCCTTGATCAGGTGCCATTCAATGTCTGGATCTGCTGGTCAGTGGCGCTTGGCGACTTCGTTAATGCCACCTATGAACAAGGCCGTGGCAAATCCCGCTGCTGATTCGGGATCATCCGGTTCCTGTAGGGCCACCGTCAGACCCATTTCGAACGCAACGCCCGAAAACGAGGCAACGAGATAGTTCATGTTGACCTGCGGCAGAATGCCCTGGCTCATCGCCTGGTGGATGTCCTGCGCCAAGGGCTGAAAGGACTGTGCCAGCAGGTTCGCGTCATAAAGGTCACGGATGGCACGATGGTTGTCATGGGCGAGACGATAGATCAGCGGATCGTCCGCAATTGCCTCGAAGAGGGCGAGATAGGTGGCATGAATCAAGGCTTCAAGGCTGTTCGCCTGGTTTCGCAGTACCCTGAGCCGATCGTTTAGCTGGCTCATGTAGTCGTCCAGGATCGCCCGAAAGATCGATTCCTTATCCGTAAAGTAATTATAGAAAGTGCCTGAGGCGAGGTTTGTCTTGCCGATAATGTCGCGGACGGTGACTTGTTCGAAGCCCTTTTCCGCAAAGCATTGACGTGCGGCGCTGAGAATGGCTTGTCGGTTTCGTTGCCGTGTGATTTCGCGCTTGCCGGCCTTCACTGGTTCCGGTGTGTTGATGCTATCCATAGTTATTCCAACGCTGTCCTTAGATGCCCACGTTTACTGGTCCAATCCCTGTGAGCGGGCCATTATACATGCTTTGTTCCATAATCGTGCCTCCCGAATCTGGGTTTCGCGCGAATCCAGTGGATGGATTATAATGGCCACCCGAATTTTGCCGTCCGGTGCACCGAATATGAATGTCGAAGATTTCTCACGTAAAGACAAGACTGAACTGAACAAGCTGCAGAAATCCTTGCGCCGCAACGTGGGCAAGGCAATTGCGGACTTCAACATGATCGAAGACGGGGACAAGATCATGTGTTGTTTGAGCGGGGGGAAAGATTCATACGCCATGCTCGACATCCTGTTGAATCTGCAGAAGCATGCACCGATCCGGTTTGAGCTGATTGCCGTTAACCTGGACCAGAAGCAGCCTGGATTCCCAGAGGAGGTCCTGCCTAATTACCTGAGAGAATTGGGCGTCGAGTACCATATTGTTGAGCGTGACACCTACAGCATCGTGAAGGACAAGGTGCCGGAAGGTAAGACCACCTGCGGGTTATGCTCACGACTGCGGCGCGGCATTCTTTATGATTTTGCAGTTGAGCATAAATGCACCAAGATCGCCTTGGGTCACCATCGAGAGGACATTCTCGAAACCCTGTTCTTGAACATGTTTTATGGCGGAAAAATGAAGGCCATGCCGCCCAAGCTGCGCAGCGATGACGGCCGTAATATCGTGATCCGGCCCATGGCGTACTGTCGTGAAAAGGATATCGAGCGTTACGCGCGGATGAAGGAGTTTCCCATCATTCCCTGCAATCTCTGCGGTTCCCAGGAGGACCTGCAACGGCAGAACATCAAGGTGATGCTCCAGGCTTGGGATAAGCAGTCACCGGGTCGCATCGAGAACATGTTCCGCGCATTGCAAAACGTTGTACCGTCCCACCTGGCGGATACCAGCCTATATGACTTCGAAGCGCTCGAATCTGGTGAGCCCGTGGATCGCTTCGATCGTCTCGATGTGGTGAACCTCTGAAGCCTGCGAACTGGCGCACGAACCGGCGTTTATGGATGACCGGCGGCTTGGCCTGTTAGGAAAGCTGCCGTGGTGTCCCCTGGGCTAGCCGTGCCAGATGGGTAAGGTCCAGAGGCCGAAGCCAATCAGCATGATGCCGGCAAGGCCGCGGACGGAGCGGGAGCGCTGGATCGAGGCTATCTGACGAGCTAGATAGCCGGTCGCCAGCACGGCGGGTAGGGTGCCGAGCCCGAAGCTCGTCATGAGGAGCGCGGCTTCGCCGATGCTGGCGGCACTGGCTGACCACACCAGGACACTGTAAACCAACCCGCAGGGGAGCCAGCCCCAGACCATCCCGAGCGCGAGTGCTTGTGGCGCACTCTGCACGGGTAGTAGTTTCCTGCTCAGGGGCTGCAGGTAGCGCCATAGAAAACGTCCCGCCGACTCGATTCGGGTCAGCCCTGACCACCAGTTGGCAAGGTATAACCCGAGCGCCATCAACATCAATCCTGCAGCCCATCGGAGTCCTGTGCCGAGTGCATGGTGCTGACCGGCCAGCCACCAACCGAGCGCACCCATAATGGCCCCGGCAGCCGTGTAGCTCAGAATTCGGCCCAGATTGTAGCTCAAGAGGAGAGGGGTGAGGCGGATGGCAGTGCGTTTTTCTGGTGGAATGGCGAGGGTGAGAGCCCCCATGATGCCGCCACACATGCCAATGCAGTGTGCCCCGCCGAGCAGCCCCACAACAAAGGCCGAGAAGAAGCTGACGGGTTCCGTCATCGCGGTTTGTCGTTGGACGGGTCCTGATCTTCCGGTGTTCCCTTGCGGGCAGGGTGATCCGGAATCATGTGGTCATCATCATCGAACAGGATGCTATGGGCAGGGCCTTCCAGGTCGTCAAACTGTCCACTCTTGACGGCCCAGGAAAACACCCAGATGCAGAGGCCAATCAGCAGGATTGAAAGTGGCACCATGACTAAAAAGATTTCCATGGCTGTATCCTCCCATCAGGAAATTGAGGCGGTCGCCACCTGTGACGGCGCTCCGGTGTGAGGGTCAGGCCGCTCTGCCAGGCGCCAGGCATTGAGCGCAACCACCAGCGAGCTGACCGACATGCCGATGGCTGCCTGCCAGGGTTCGATCTGACCCAGGGCGGCCAAGGGTAATGCCAGCACATTATATAACAGGGCCCAGCCCAGATTCTGACGGATGATCATGCGCGTTTTGCGTGCGGTAGACAATGCCAACGGCAAACCGAGCAAGTTTCCGGACAGCAGGACTGCATCCGCATTGATTCGGGTGAGGTCACTGGCGTTGTTCATGGCGATGGACAGTTGCGCGCCAGCCATGCCGGGAACGTCGTTTATGCCATCGCCGATCATCACGACCTGCTCACCTGCGGCTTGCAAGTCTTTGAGGTGGCGCAACTTGTCCTCTGGTGAGCAACCGCCTTGAACTCGATCCATCTTGAGCTGTTGGCCAACCTGCTCCACCATGGGTGACCGATCGCCACTCAGGATCATGAGCTTGAGGCCGAGGTGGCGCAGGGCTTCCATGGCGTCTTTGCTTTCTGGGCGAAGATGATCATTCAACAGAAACCAGGCTCGCACACCCGACTGATCGGCCAATGCGATCCAATGGCCCGGCGTCTCAGGCGCTTGCCACTGGTCCTGCTCAAGATCGGCTAGCGCGAATTCGGCAACGCCAATTCGCAGACGTTCTCCAGCGACCAGACCTTCAAGCCCCAGGCCACTAAAAGTTTGAACGTCTTGCGCCGATTCACGGGCATAGGGGCGAAAGGCCGTCGCGATGGGGTGCACGGAGTGCCGTTCCAGTGCGGCAGCCTGTGCCAGCACCTGTTCCCGGCTGTAGCTGGAAGCCAGAACGACATTCTCGATGGCGAGCCGTCCCTCGGTGAGGGTGCCGGTTTTATCGAAGACCAGGGTCGTTGCGTTGGCTAAGCCTTCCAGGACGTGTGAGCGGGTAATCAGAAAGCCCTTTTGACGCAGGGCTGTTGTGGCCGCGGTCAGCGCGGTGGGTGTGGCCAGTGAGAGGGCGCAAGGGCAGGTTACAACCAGGACCGAGAGCACGATGCGGAAGGCCAGCGCAGGATCCTGCGGCCACCAGTACCATCCAACGATGAGACAGATGATTAGTATGGCGCCAATGAAGTATCCGGCAACACGATCAGCAAGCTGGGCCACGGGTGGGCGATCTCGCCCGGCACGCTCCATGATGTGCCTAATAGCTGATAGCTGGGTATCCTCGCCGACAGCCGTGACTTCCAGCACCAGTGGCGTTTCTACGTTAACGGTACCGCCAATGACGGCATCGCCAGCGCGCTTATTGATCGGGAGATATTCCCCAGTCAACGCGGCCTCATCAATGCTGCTGTTGCCTTCTCGGATGACACCGTCGGCCGGGACGATCTCACCCGGCTTTACCCGGACCAGGTCGCCCTTCTTCAGATCCTTGGCTGCCACGACCTGTTCGGTACCATTGACGATGCGAATGGCGCTGGCGGGCAATCCATGTACAAGCCGCGACGTCGTTAAACTGCTACGCCGGCGCACCTTACGTTCGATATAACGGCTGAGCAGGAGCAGAAAGGTGAACATGCAGACGGATTCGTAGTATACCTCGCGTCCACCGAACAAGGTGACCCAGACGCTGGCGATAAACGCAAGCCAGAGGGCGAGCGCCACTGGCACGTCCATGGTCAGGCTACGCAGCTTGATGTCGCGCAACGCGGCTCGAGTAAATGGACTGGCAGCATACAGGATCACTGGAACCGTGAGGATCAGGCTGAACCAGCGGAACAGCTGGATCATGGATCCAGAGATGTCCTCGATCAGATGGAGATACAG
>CAYXVO010000202.1:0-5785 GCA_964467875.1 uncultured Pseudomonadales bacterium
GGCGACGCCGTGAATCAGATTGCGGTCATGATGGCCAATTCCCGGCGCCAGGAACAGGAACAGGAGGCGCGCCAGCAGTTGGAGCGGCAGCGCGCAAGATTACGTGCGGAGATCGAGGCGAAAGAGCGGGCGATGCAGCTTGAAATGCGGCGCAACCTATTGGCTCAGTTCCCGGAGGGCAACGTGCCGCTGTCGCACCATAAGGTCGCCGTGGACACGCTTTATTTCTTCTCCTACACCTTTGACGCGAGCACCATCGAGCATTCGAATCCGGTGATCACCCTCGCCAACACCTTTCCGATCAAGCGCTTTGGTAATGGCTCCTGGCCCTTCAAGCATGTCATCAACCGGGAGATCCGAAAGATCGTGGCCGGCGAGAACGCGCTGATTGGCTATTACACCAGCAAGGAACTGGCGGACTCCATGCGTAATTCGTTTGTCCGTCTGGCCCAGCAAAGTGGGTTTCAGATTCGGGACATGAACTACGCGGGCAGGGCGCCGAAAGGCACGAGTACCCGAACCGCTGCGACCAAGGTGGACTTCTGGAGTACGCAGCCCAGTGGTGACGCCGCCCAAAAGGCCCCGGCAGACGCCGACAAAGCCACGCCAAAGCCAGCGAACAAGGCCGTTGATTTCTGGAAGTGAGGCAGCCTGGCTTGCATTTGACTCACATCAACGCGCCTCCTTCAGCCCCTTCTTATGATTCCCGTCATTGCCGGACGGCCGGTGCAATTCGCACACGGCCCTGGCCTTGAGGGACATTTCATGAATCTACAACCGCCACTTTTTATCCGGGATCACCTGAAGCAGTTACCGGAGATCGTGCTCAAGCCGGCTGCGCTCGTACTCTATGGGTTGCAGCAACAGGTACTACAAATCGCGCTCAACGATCTGTTCAAGGAGCATCTGCGGGATGGCGAACTGGATTTCCTGGCTGGGCGCTATCTGGCGGTGGTGGTGGATGATCTGGATCTGGGCTGGATTGTCACTCTGATTCGTGGGCGTCTGGTACTGGTCGCTCGGCGCAATATGCCGGACGTGACGATCCGGGCGCGGGCGCGTGATCTACTGCTGCTGGCCAGCCGGCGCGAAGACCCGGACTCGCTATTTTTCCACCGGCGCCTGGTCATCGAGGGTGACACCGAGCTGGGGCTGCGGGTGAAGAACATCATGGACAGTGTGGAGTGGAACGCACTGCCACGCCCCGTTCGCTTTCTCCTCGAACGGGGCGCGGACTATATTGAGCGCTTTGGCTAAGCGAGCACTTTGGCTAAACGGGTGCTTTGGCTAAACGAGTGCCACGGCCTCAACGGGCGACCAGGTCATGTTTGTCCATGCCCGGGCGGCCGTGCCAGTAGCCGTTACAGTCTGGCTTTTTGGGCATGAGGTTCTGTATTGAGGCAGGATCGAGTGTGCCGTCCAGCGCCTGGCGAAAGGCCTGGATCACCGATTCCATGCCCTTGAACTGCGGGCTCAGGCGCACGATATCGACGCCGAGTTTCTCCATCTCGGCCATCTCGCCCAACAGGTTATAGGTTTCCCCGGACATGGTCTGAATCCCGTTGATGGTGAGAAACGTTTCGCCTTCCTGGCTGTCCATGGCCAGCCCATCGGCGTATTTCTGGCACACGAACTGGCAGTTGTCCTTGGGCAGGTTGTGTGCCCGCGCGGCAAAGCAGCGCGCCGAGTAGGCGAGGGGCAGCTTGCCGTAACTGAAGATCTCCGTTTCCACGCCTTGCTTGAGACCGGACTGCTCGGCTTCGGTCAGCAATGCCTGCAGGCTGTCGCGGGACAGTTCCACGGGCATTACCCAGCGTTTCAGACCCTGGCGGGCCAGCAGGCGCAGGGTGTGGTGGTTGTAGATGTTAATGGCGGGCCCGGTCGCAAACGGCAGGTTGTGCTCGGCCATCATCTGCACGCCAGCCAGGTCGTTGACCTCTACCATGAAATCGCCGTTATCGCAGAGCCGTTTGAGCGTGGCGAGTTCGGATTCCGCCTCGATCAATGTCAGGGTCGAGAGCAGTACTTCCTTGCCCTGGTCGCGCAGATGGCGGCCAAGGTCGATCCAGTCGCCGGTGCGCAGGGCACGGCGTTTGGAGCACACGGTTTCGCCCAGGTAAATGATCTCCACCGGCTGTTGCGCCATTTGTGCGTAGAAATCGAGTGTGGCTTGGCGTTCCCAGAAAAACAGATTGGGTCCGAGTGACAGTCGCATGTTGTTCTCCGCTATTTTTAATACAGGCTGTTTGCATGAACAGACCTATTGCATGAACAGACCTATTGCATGGACAGACCTATTGCACGGGCAGATCTACTGCCAGGGCCGGTGGTAAGCGCCGAGGGTGGTTTGCGTGCCTTCGGACATGCTGTCCAACGCGTCCTGCCAGCGCTTCTGGGGCGAGAATGTATCGGGCTGGCGGGCCAGCGCGTCGAGGGCTTCCCGCCACACCTGAGTGACCTTGGCGGTATAGGCCGGGCTGCGCTGGCGGCCTTCGAGCTTGATGGCCTTGATACCGGCGGCGCGGAGTTCGCCGAGAATGTCCATGGTGTTGAGGCTGGTCGGTTCTTCCAGGCTATGGAACACCTGGTCGCCCACCCTGAAGCGCCCCTTGCACAGGGTGGGATAGCCCGCTTTCTCGTCGGACTCGAAGCGGTCGATCAGTACGCCGTTGAGGCGGGAAGCCTGGCCGTCGGCGGTTTGTTCCCAGCGCACGGCCTTGGCCGGGGAGCAGACGCCACTGCAGTTGGGCGACTCACCGGTGACATAGGACGACAGATGGCAGCGCCCCTCGACCATGATGCAGAGGCTGCCAAAGCCAAAGACTTCCAGTTCGACCGGGCTTTTGACCGCCAGGCGTTGGACCTGGGTCAGGGAGAGCACGCGTGGTAATACGGCGCGGCGAATGCCGAACTGTTTGTGGTAGAAATCCAGTGCCGGCTTGCTGGTGGCCGAACCTTGCACCGACAGATGCCGGGACACGTTCGGATAACGCTCGGTGGCGTAGGCCAGAATGCCCATGTCGGCCATGATCAGCGTATCGACACCCAGATCAACGCCCAAGTCGACCGCATACTGCCAGCGTGCCCAGCTCTGCGACTGAGGATAGGTATTGATGGCGAGGAACACTTTGCAGCCGGCCCGCTGGGCATACTCGATACCCTCTCGCGTTCGCCGTTCCGTGAAGTTCAATCCGGGAAAATGACGCGCATTGGTGTCGTCTTGAAAGCCGAAGTACACCGCGTCGGCGCCGTTGTCCACGGCGGCTTTCAGTGCCGGAAGATTGCCGGCCGGGCAAACCAGTTCCATGTTCCTCTCCAGTCATAGAAAGATGGAACGGAACTCTAGCGGTGTCCGAGTAAGGGATTATTGACTTATGTCAGCTAACCTCCGTTGTTACGCTGGTCGGAATTTTTGGTAAGCGTCATTGCGAGTGGACGCTGTTAAAATGTGTGGCGCCTCATGGGTAGACGACCCCAAGAGACCGCGAGCGCTCCACGAATGTGTTAATCAAGATTGAAATCAGGAATGGCATCATGAACCAGAATGACCCAATTGTGATTGTCGCGGCCACACGCACGCCCCTAGGGGCATTTCAGGGTGCATTGGCCGGGCTTACGGCGCCTGAGCTGGGCGCCCATGTGCTGCAGGCGGCACTGCAACGTGACGGCGTGGGCGTGGAGCTGGTCGACGAGGTGATCATGGGCTGCGTGCTGACGGCCGGGCTCGGCCAGGCGCCGGCGCGACAGGCCGCGCTGGCGGCGGGCCTGCCGTATGGCACGGCCTGTTCCACCGTCAGCAAGGTGTGCGGTTCGGGTATGAAGGCGGTCATGCTGGCCCAGGACGCGCTGACGCTGGGCAACGCCCGCGTGGTGCTGGCGGGTGGCATGGAGTCCATGAGCAATGCGCCGTATCTGTTGCCCAAGGCTCGTTTCGGGCAGCGGTTGGGGCATGGCCAGATGCTGGATCACATGTTCCTGGATGGCCTGGAAGACGCCTACACACCAGATACTAAAGGCCAGTTGATGGGGCAGTTTGCCGAACTCTGTGCCTCCGAATTTGAGTTCAGTCGCGAGGCGCAGGACGCCTTTGCGATTGAGTCGACCAAGCGGGCACAAGCCGCCATCGCGCAGGGAGCGTTTACCTGGGAGGTCGAGCCGATCGAAGCCGGTGCGCGGGGACGTCCCGAAATCCTGGTTCACGACGAGCAGCCGCCCAAGGCGCAGCTCGACAAGATTCCGCGGCTCAAGCCGGCGTTTCGCCAGGATGGAACCGTGACGGCGGCCAATGCCAGTTCCATCTCCGATGGCGCGGCGGCACTGCTGCTGATGCGGGCATCGACCGCAGCGGAGTTGGGGCTCAAGCCTATCGCCCGCCTGCTGGGGCATGCCACTCATGCACAGGAGCCGAAATGGTTCACCACGGCGCCCGAGGGCGCGGTGCGTAAACTGCTGGCAAAATTGGGCTGGCAGACTCAGGATGTCGACCTGTGGGAGATCAACGAAGCATTCGCGGCGGTCACCATGGCCACCATGCGTGGGCTGGAGTTGCCTCACGAGCGGGTTAATGTCCATGGGGGTGCCTGTGCCCTGGGACATCCCATCGGCGCGAGTGGCGCCCGTATCATCGTCACGCTGCTGGGCGCGTTGCGCCAGCATGGTTTGCAACGGGGCGTGGCAACCTTATGTATTGGTGGTGGCGAGGCAACGGCCGTCGCACTTGAACTGGTTTAATCATTCATTGGGAGTGTAGTTCGTATGAAAGTCTCCGATTCTGTATTTTTGATCACCGGTGGTGCCTCTGGTCTGGGCGCGGCCACGGCGCGCATGGCGCTGCAGGCCGGCGCTCGTGTGGTGGTAGCGGATCTCGTCGAGCCCAAGCCCGAATTCCTGCCCGCCCATGAGAACCTGGTCTGGGTGCGCACCAATGTGGCCGATGAGGAAAGCGCCAAGGCCGCGGTTGAGCTGGCGGTACAGAAGTTTGGTCGGCTGGATGTGCTGGTGAATGCCGCTGGCATTGCTCCTGCCGAGAAAGTACACGGCAAGAATGGCCCGCACGGATTCGACAGCTTTTCCCGCACCATTCAGGTGAACCTGATCGGCACCTTTAACATGATGCGTTTAGCGGTGGGTGCGATGATTGCCTCGGGTGCGCCTGGTAACTCGGAGGATCCCTCGGCATCCCAGGGTGTGGTGATCAACACGGCATCGGTGGCGGCGTTTGATGGCCAGATCGGGCAGGTGGCGTATTCCGCTTCCAAGGCTGGCGTGGTGGGCATGACCCTGCCAGCGGCACGGGATCTGTCGCGGGATCGGGTCCGGGTGATGACCATTGCCCCAGGCATCTTTGAGACGCCGATGCTGCTGGGCATGCCGCAGGACGTTCAGGACTCCCTGGGCCGGAGTGTGCCGCATCCTTCACGTCTGGGGCGTCCGGCGGAATATGCGTCGCTGGTGGCGACGATTGTCGAGAACGAATACCTCAATGGTGAGGTGATTCGTCTCGATGGTGCCATTCGCATGGCGCCGCGCTGAGTTCTGGCTAGCGCAAGCCGTAGCACTTTCTCTGCTAGCGCAAGCCGTAGCACTCTCTCATCGAGGGAGAAAGTGCGGGGCTAATTGGCGCGTGACGACAGCATGTCACGCGCTATCACGATTTTCTGAATCTCGCTGGTGCCTTCGTAGATCTGGGTGACCCGGGCGTCCCGATAATGACGTTCGACCGGATAGTCCTCCAGATAGCCGTACCCGCCGTGGATCTGGATCGCCTTGGAGCATATCCATTCCG
>CAYXVO010000203.1:0-5764 GCA_964467875.1 uncultured Pseudomonadales bacterium
CCCCCCCCCCGGGGGGGGGGGGTGGGGGGTAATTGCCAGAATGAGAACTAGGTTGCGTATGGCGCAGTGTCCGGCTCTGCCTGAGCGCCGTCCGGCCGTGACTGGCCGGGCGAAGACGGTCTGTGATTGCTTAGCAGGTGAGTCCGTCGAAGGTCTGTTCCCGGTTGGCAGAAATTAACCTAAAGTCAGCGAAACTCATCGCTATGGAGGCAGACGTAATTAGTAGCTGACCTGGATGCCTTCTTCTTGCAGCCTGACCAGCACCCGTTCTTCGATTTTCGGAACCAGGGATAAGCCCCACTGCTGGGCAACCTGCGTTCCTTCCTCCACCATCTGGGGAACCACCATCATGGCCTTTTGACCAATGGGGCTTTTATAGAAATTGATCAACTGCTGGGTTTCCTCGAGGGTGAGGTAGCGGTGATAGACCGGAACCATTTGTTTATGCAGGCTATGTTTTTTGGTCAGTTCTTCATCGATGACCGAGGATACTTCTTCTTCGAGTATGTATATGACCTTGGGATCGACCGCCGGATTGATTTCCTGCAGGGTGACGGCCAGATGCTGGACATAGGCTTCGCCGAAGACACGCCCCACGTTCACCGCATCGGTCATGGAGAGCAGTTCGTAAATGGCGTCGCGCTTCTCCTGGGTCAGTTCATCGGCGTGTGCCGTGGAATCGCCGAGCACTAGCAGCGGCGAGGAGCCTAGAAAGAGTGCAAGCAAGGCGATGCGTAGCTTCTTCATAAGTACCCCTTTCGGTTCGATCTCTCTGAAGTGCCGGCCCTGGCGTGTGTCCTGGTGTGTCTCTTTCTGGGTGTTTCTCTTTTTGAACGCTTCACTCTCAGAATATTGCCCGATCTGCATTTAGCATACTGAATCGATCAAAAATAAAACGGTTAGCATTTATTCATTTTGGTCTGTTGCTCCACGCCCTGGGCCATCGATCAACAGGCGGAAGACAGCAGGCAACGGGAGGAACGCAACAGGCGGAAAGTTTTGCAGCGTGAGCCTGCTTGAATTGTGCCTGGATCTGCTTGAAAAGCGGCGGGGTGGACTCCAGATTTGAAACTGTGTGTTGGCATACGCACATCACTGTGATGATTCCATTTTGGAGCCTCCGTCAGGGGGCTTTTTTCATTAGGAAAGGGTTCGATACCAGTCTGGAGAGCAGCAACCTGGAAAGCAGCAACCTGGAGAGAAGACGCATGAGCCCCGTCATTCCGCTAAAGCCCTTGAGCATCCGCTATGAGTCCGGAAAGCTGCTGCCGGGAGGCGCGCGCTTTGCCGCCCTGGGGAACCTGCGCGAGTTGGCGTCCTTTTGGGATCGACATGCCCATGAGTTCGCCTATGTGGCCAGGGGTAGGCGCTGGGGGAGCCGGCAGATGTTTCTGAACCCCGGCGAGTGGATTTTCGCGCCAACCATACCGGCGCTGGTGCGTGCGGTCACGCGCTGGGAAGCCATGAATATCCGGGTGGAATGGCATAGCCGGTCCATGCTGGACCCGGACGAAGTCTGGGAGTACAGCAAACAGGCGGAACGCCTGCGGCGATTAATGGCCAACGCCCGACGCGGACGCGAAGCTGGCGCGGTAAACACGTTGGATGATGGATACTGGCAACTGAGGCTGCCGGCCAGCCTGCGTAGTTTTCCCTGGTTTGCCGAACATTCCGACCGGGTGCATTATCCCGGACTGACGCCGGCTCAGGCTGTGGAAATATTTCAGCTGCGCACCTATGAGGACTGGCGCCAGTCCAACATGCGCGAAGTGGACTTCATGGCGGCGAATGACCTGGAGGATTTAATCAGTTGCTGTCGCGAAGTGGTCCAGGAGGTGGACCTGTAGACGTGGCGCCACCTCGGCGCTGCCGTGGTCAATATTTCCTCGCCGTTCTCGTGGTCAGGACACCGCTGATTAATACACCATTTCCCGTACTGGATAGCCTGCATCCACAATGGCCCGCTCAACCACATGGGGCGGCAGGGACGTTTCAACATCTACTTCCTGGTTTTCAATGCCTACATCGACCTGGGCATGCTGGTCGAGTTTCTGAATCGCATTGGTGATGGTCGCCACGCACTTGCTGCAACTGATACCGTCAACCTGAAATCTGTACATGGGCAGGCTCCTTCGGGTAGGGTGGGTTCCGCGCTCGCTGGTTCCGACACATGGCTGTCACCGGTGGTTCTAACCGATGGCTGTAACAAATAAAGGCTAGGCGCCGACTAAAACCAATAGTCGATGTCTGGCGATATGACGCAAGCCTGCCGGGCGTTATTTCAGCGCAATGGCTGGGGTGAGGAGAGCAGGTGGCACGGGTCAGACTTACGGAATCCACGGTGCAGATTGCGGCGCTGATCGTTGCCATGTGCACGGCCTCGACGTTCGAGGAGGACCAGATCGAACAGTTATGTCTGCGCCTGGACGTGGATCCGTTCCAATTGCGTGAGTTGCTGGTGCGTGCTCTGGACCCGGCCGCCGATATTCCGGTGGAAAACGAATCCATGCCACCGGCCTGGTATGACAATAATGTTCAACTTTCCCGCGTGCTGCTCGAAATGAATGACGTGCTGATGTTTGGACGGACTGAATGGGAAGCGCTTCAAACCAGCCTGGCGCTGCCGGAAGGCGGCTTGTCGGGGCTGTTTGCGGCTGCGCAACAGCAACTGGAGGACGCTACTCTTAAGTATCGTGTGTGAGTATCGTGTGTGAGTAGCGAGCGCCCGCGTCGCCAGGCAAGGCCCGTAACGTCCAGTGGCTACTTTGTTCAGTGGCCTCTGCTCAGCGATTATTCCGCTTAGGGCTGAACGTTTCCAGGTGCAACGCGTTATGAAGCCCTGGTGTCAGGCGAGGTGACCGGCAAGGTAAAGTAGAAAACCGAGCCTTGCTGCTCGTGTGAATCCAGCCAGACCTCGCCACCATGGCGCTGGATGATCTTTCGGACGATCGGCAGACCGACACCCGTGCCGCCGCCGTATTGTTCCGGTCCATGCAATCTTTTGAAAATTTTGAAAATCTTGTCGAAATAGGCTTCGTTGATGCCAATCCCGTTATCCCGTACCCAGATTCGGGGCGGGTTTTGATCGGGGTCGCTGCCAATCTGGATGGATTTGGTCGGCTTGTCGTTGAACTTGATCGCGTTGTCGATGAGCTGGCGGATTGCCTCGGCCACTTGCTCGCGGTCGCCATGGACGCTTGGTAGGGGATTGGCCAAGGTGCAGTGTGCATCGGCGGCATCCAGCTGGGGGCGCAGCGATTCAATGACCTCCGGGATAAGGGCGTTGAGATCCAGTGGCTCGAATTGAAGCTGCTTTTGACCCAGGCGTGAGAAGTGCAACAATTGGGTGATCAACTGCTCCATGCGCCGTGTCAGGCGGCCCAGGCTGTGCAGCATATCCAGTCCCGCAGCATCGAGCTGGCCTTGGTAATCTTCCAGCAGAAAGCCCGCATAATTGCTGATGCCGCGTAATGGCTCTTTCAGGTCATGGGCGGCAATGTAGGCAAACTCATTAAGCTCCGCGTTGGAGGGCTCCAGGTCACGGGTTTGACGCAGAAGCCCCCGCACCTGGCGCTCCTGCTGCAGCCGCTCGTTGGCTTCCTCCAGACGCCCATTGAGCATCTGTAGTGCCGTCTCCTGGGGGAATCGCAGGAGATACAGGTGCCCCTGTCCCATCCCAATGGCTTGAATTTCGCTTGGAAGCTGATCTGGCTCAGAGGCGTTCACAGTCCAGCCAGTGCTGTCGCGCGCCGCCTGGAGTCGTGCCTGAAGCTGCTCCTGGTTGAGGAGCCAGCGCTGGATGTCAGGTGTGGCCGAGACGGACGGTCCGCCCTGAAACAGCGCTTGTGCCGCCGGGTTGGCGTCGATCAGGCGCCCGCTGTTGTCCAGCAATAGCAGTGGGCTGGGCGTGTTCTGAAGGAGCGCTTGATGGAGCGGGTCGATCTGGTACATGGCGATTCAGTTCACGGTTGGGTGCTCGTCGGATGTGCGCCGACCGTCATCGAGCCTCATGCCTGGAGCAGATGAGTCGACATGGGGAATGCCTCGAGGTAGCCCTCGATATCCGCTCGCGGACGTCCTAGCCAAAAGCCCTGGATCTGGTCGCAGCCGATGTCACGGGCGATATGCCATTGGCGTTCGCCCTCAATGCCCTCGGCGGTGATCTGTAGATCGAGGCTGTGGCCCATCGCGACGACGGCTTCCACCACCTTCCGGTTGCGCTCGTTCTCCGGATCCTCGATGAAAAAGCACTTGTCGATCTTGAGCTTGTCCAGTGGGAGTCGGATCAGGTAGGCAAGGGAGCTGTGGCCGGTTCCAAAGTCATCCAAAACAATGCGCAAGCCAAGCTGAGCCAGGCCGCGGAGCAACTCTATGCTGTGCTCGGGATGGCGCATCAGGGTGTTCTCCGTGATCTCGAGCTCCAACTGGTTCGGATCGAGATGGTATTTGGCCAGGCTGGTTCTTAGCTGCTCGAGGAGATACTCGTTGTGGAACTGGATGGCCGAAATGTTGATGCTGAAGACGAGTTCCGGGTGACTCAATTTATAGTGGCCGAGGCGGGCGCATGCCGCGTCGATCAACCAGCGGTTAAAAGCTTCCATCAGGTTAAGGCGATCGAGCATCTCGATCAGTTCGACCGCATCGACGGGGGGATAGTCGGCCGGCGTCCAGCGGCTGAGTACCTCGAAATGAAGCAACCTCTGCCGGTCGATCGAAAGTATGGGCTGGAAGTACAGCTGAATTTCACCGCGTGCGATCGCACCCGGCAGTGCCGCCTCCAGCTTCTGGCGCCGCCGCCATACAGCTTTTTGAGCCTGACTGAAGTTGTGGAACTTGGCGCGGCCTTGGCGCTTGGCTTCGTACAGGGCCAGGTCGGCGTACTTCAGCAACTCCGATGCGTTTTCGGCGGTGTAGGGATAATGTGCAATCCCGATGGAGGCACTGATCGGGATATTGGAGCCGTTGATCTGCGCCGGCTGGTTGAGTTCGGTCAGTACCTTGTCGGCAATGGCATCGCTGGTGTCGACATCGACATCTTCCAGCAGGACCACGAATTCATCGCCTCCCAGGCGGGCGACACTGTCGGTGGCCCGCACCTGGGATTGCACACGACGCGCCACGATGCGCAGTAACTCGTCGCCCACATCATGGCCCAGTCCGTCATTCACTTGCTTGAAATGGTCAAGGTCGAGGTAGAACAGCGCGCATTCGTTGCCTGAACGTTTGGCCTTCAGGACAGTCTGCTGCAGGCGGTCCATGAGTGGCGCGCGGTTCAGGAGCCCGGTCAGTGCGTCGAAATAGGCCATGTGATTCAGCTTTCGCTGCAACTCACAGGTATGCATGGCCGATTTTATGGCGTGATTGAGTGACTCTGCAGTCACGTTGCCTTTGACAAGATAATCCTGGGCACCGTTGCGCATCAGATCCGCAACCAGGGATTCATCCCCTTGCCCGGTCAATACCACGACCGGAACGACGTCGTGTGGGTGGATCTGGCGCAACTGCTTGAGAAAGGCCAGGCCGTCCATACCAGGCAGTTGATAGTCCAGTAGGCAGCAGGCGGGTGTGTGGTGGCTCAGATACTCGAGTGCCTGTTCCGCCGATTCCATTTCGAGCACTTGGGCCAGCGCTCCCCGGGAACGGGTAAGTAGTCGTTTATATAGAAAACGATCATCTTTTGAGTCATCGATAATCAGCAGCGAATCGGACTCAGTCATGGATCATTCCTTTGTTGGCGCGGCCGCATCCTAGTGCATACAGTGGC
>CAYXVO010000204.1:0-5751 GCA_964467875.1 uncultured Pseudomonadales bacterium
TGAACAAAGGACAGGTGGAACAGGTGGGACATCCGGATGAAGTGTACGAGCATCCCCAGACTGAATTCGTATCGCGCTTTATCGGCAACGTGAACGTGTTCCATGGTCGGGTGCACGACGGCCAGGTGGATCTCGGCCACTGGCGCCTGCCTCTGCGCGATGAGATCCGCGACGTCAATCAGGTGTCGGCCTTCGTGCGCCCTCATGAGGTCGAGCTCAGCCGGGACCCGGCGGCGGGCCTGCCCGCAGTGCAGATCGCCCATATTCAGCCCCTGGGCAGCGTGGTCCGTATGGAACTGAAGCTGACCGGCACCGGACCGACCGATCCGATTCAGGTGGAGATTCCGCGTCGGGACTTTGACACGCTATCCCCGCAAGCTGGCGAGCAACTGTATCTGCGGCTGTTGCAGGGACGGGTATTTCCCGCATCCAAAGCAGCGGTATGATTCTTTCGCCACAATAACCTGGTCATTCAATTCCCTCCGCTCATACGGCGCTAGATCCCGTCGCGGCAACCACGCCAGACGGGATCCGTTTGTACCTAGCATGGTACAATCCGCACTTCCGCAGAAAGCACTCTTTCTCATTACGATATCTTCTGGCGACCCGGCTTACGGTGTGGCCGGAGCAGCGCCAGGATGCGCGTTTTTCAGGTACATTTCGGTGCAGAACTTAGCTCACAAAACAGAACAACGTACTCCAGGATTAACGGCGTCTGGAACAGAAACGGTAAACCGCCGCTTCGCAGTGGCCCCTATGATGGACTGGACTACTCGGGACTATCGCTACTTCGCACGGCTGCTGACCCGGCATGCATTGCTCTATACGGAGATGGTCACCACCGGTGCCATTCTCCACGGTGATAAGGCGCGTTTTCTCGATTATGACGCCGCCGAACACCCCCTCGCCCTTCAGCTGGGTGGCAGCAATTCCCAGGAACTCGCCGAGTGTGCCCGCATTGCCCAGGACTGGGGCTACGACGAGGTAAATCTTAATGTCGGCTGCCCCAGCGATCGCGTCCAGAATCACATGATCGGCGCCTGCCTGATGGGGCATCCCGGCATTGTGGCGGACTGTATCAAGGCCATGCAGGATGCCGTCGATATTCCCGTCACCATCAAGCACCGCATCGGCATTGATGACCAGGATTCCTATGGCGAGCTTTGCGAGTTCATCTCAACGGTTGCAGCCACCGGTTGTCGCACCTTTATCGTACACGCCCGCAAAGCCATCCTGAGTGGCCTCAGCCCCAAGGAAAATCGCGAGATCCCGCCTCTACGCTACGAGCTGGTATACCAGCTCAAGCGGGACTTTCCACAGCTGGAGATTCTGATCAACGGTGGCATTCAATCCATCGCCAGCTGTCAGGAGCACCTGACCCAGGTGGACGGTGTCATGGTGGGACGCGAAGCTTATCAGCGCCCCTGGCTGCTTCAGGACGTGGATCGCTCGCTATACTTAAAGGATGACGGCCCGGCACCAAGCCGAGAACATGTCATTGATCGGCTGATCCCATACATGGAGGCACGCATTCGCGATGGTGCATCCTTCTGGCACATTGCACGTCACGTGCTGGGCCTCTACCATGGAGAGCCCGGCGGCAAACAGTTCAGACGCCTGCTCTCGGTTGAAGGGATCCGCCCGCATGCCACGCCAGAACTGCTGCGCAACGCTACCAGCCTGGTTCAGGATGCGCGCCAACGACAAGCCGACTGGGACGCGGGACGGGATGGTCACAACCCGCCGCTGACGGGCACGACAAGCACTTTCTAGAATGGATTCTTACAATACGGATGCTGATGGCTATGGAGTCGTATGAACACTAAGTTGCAACAGTTGCGGAACATGACCACGGTCGTTGCCGATACCGGCGACATCGAAGCCATTCGCCGGCACCGGCCGGACGACGCGACCACCAATCCCTCGTTACTACTGAAAGCCGCCGAACTTCCCGACTATGCCCCCCTGCTCGCGCAGGCACGCGAGTTCAGTCAACGCCAGGGTGGCAGTGACCAGGCCCGGCGCCACAATCTTTGCGACCATCTGGCGGTCAGCATTGGCTGCGAGATCCTTAAAGTCGTGCCAGGCCTGGTATCCACCGAGGTGGACGCGCGCCTGTCCTTCGACACCCAGGCGACACTGGAACGCGCCCATCGCCTGGTGGAGCTTTACCGCCTGCGGGAGATCGACACCAGCCGGATTCTGATCAAGATCGCGTCCACCTGGGAAGGCATTCAGGCCGCCAAGATCCTTGAGCAGGAAGGCATTCGCTGTAACCTGACGCTTTTGTTCGGCTTTGCGCAAGCGGTTGCCTGCGCCGACGCCGGTGTGTTTCTGATCTCCCCTTTTGTCGGCCGTATTCTTGACTGGCATAAAACCCAAACCGGCAAGGACTACAGCGCGGCGGAAGACCCCGGCGTGCAATCGGTCGCCCGCATCTACCGGTACTACAAAGGCAATGGCATTCCCACCGTCGTCATGGGTGCGAGCTTTCGCAACATTGGCGAGATCGAAATGCTGGCCGGCTGCGACAAGCTGACCATCAGCCCTCAGCTCATGAGTGAACTGGATCAGGATCAGGGTGTCCTGGAACGCCGCCTGGCACCGGATATGGCCGCGGACCACGAGCGCCTTAGCCTGAGTGAGGCAGACTTCCGCTGGCAACTAAACGAAGACCAGATGGCCACGGAAAAGCTGTCGGACGGCATTCGACGCTTCGCCGCCGACCAGATTCTGCTGGAGAACCTGCTCGCCAAGACACTCCAGCCCTAACCAGCAAGGGCGGGCTGGTGGGTGCATTCTCAGTCCGCCCCACCAGATTCCCCATTGATCCGGGAGACGCATAGCATGCTGAGTCGTATCAAACGTTTTTTCGATCAACACCTGGAACCGCACACCGAACCGGCTTCACTGGAGCACCGCCTCCACTTGGCCGCTTGTGCGCTTCTGCTTGAAGTCGCGCGTATGGATGAGCACGTGGGCGACGCTGAGCTGGAGACGATCGCCCGCGCCTGCCAACGTTTTCTCGGCCTGGCCGATGGCGAAATCCAGGACCTAATGGCATTGGCTCGAGAGGAAGCCCGAGAGGCAACCTCCCTCTATCAGTTCACCAATCTGATCCATGAACACTACAGCGAAGACCAGAAGTTCTCCCTGCTCCGTCTGATGTGGGAAGTCGCACTGGCTGACAACCAGGTGGAAGCCCTCGAGGAACACATGATCCGGCGCGTTGCCGACTTGCTCTATATTCCCCACGCCCGGTTTACCCAGGCACGGCATCTGGCAGAAGAAGCACGCAAACATTAGTCCCAGGCAAATCCACCAGGGCGCAATCCGTAGGAGGAATCAGAGATGCTCGTCATTTTACAGCCGGACATTCGCACCGAGAGTCCTGAATTCAACCAGACCCTGACATTTCTCAGCCAGATTCCCGACGTTAGCGTGAAGTTGCACGAAGTTCAGGGCGCGGAACAAACTCTCACCGAAATCTATCTGATCGGCAACACCAAAGCGCTGGAGACCGAGGATATCCAAAGCCTGCCCGGTGTGGAGCGCGTCATCAGGATTTCCGAAGAATACCGGATCCTCGGCCGCCACCAGGACGACCGCCGTGCCAGTGGCTTTGAATACAACGGCGTGCGGTTTAACCAGACCAACCTGAATATCTTCGCCGGTCTGTGCGCGGTTGATACGCCCGCTCATGTCGAACAAATGATGAAGGCGCTCAAGGCCCAGGGCCAGCAATGCACGCGGATGGGTGCCTATAAGCCCCGTACCAGCCCCTATGCCTTCCAGGGCCACGGCAAGGCTTGCCTGCCGTACGTATTCGAACTGGCCGGCAAGTACGACATCAAGGTGGTCGCCATGGAAGTGACCCACGAAAGCCAGATTGATGAAATCCGCGAAGCGCTGCACCAAACCGGCCAGCCAACTGGCGTGATGCTCCAGATCGGCACCCGC
The DNA here is from genome assembly GCA_964467875.1 of uncultured Pseudomonadales bacterium. GTDB lineage: Bacteria > Pseudomonadota > Gammaproteobacteria > Pseudomonadales > Oleiphilaceae > JAEZAA01. The sequence continues at coordinate 3,961 of CAYXVO010000204.1, forward strand.
AACACCCAGAATTTCGAGCTGCTAAAGGCCATTGGCCGCCAGCATGACTATCCGGTACTTCTCAAGCGCGGTTACGGAATTTCTTTAAATGATTCCCTGAATGCCGCGGAATATCTGGCAAGCGAAGGTAACTCCAACGTCATCTTCTGCCTGAGGGGCATGAAAAGCGATGCAGGCGCTCCGCACCGTAACATGGTGGATTTTGCCCATGTTCCCGTGGTCAAACGCCTCACCCGGATGCCGGTCTGCATAGACCCCTCCCATTCCGTCGGCAGCCGTGAGCGGGCTCCCGATGGCATTCTCGATGTGCTGCATGCCACGGCCCAAGGGATCATTGCCGGCGCAAACATGGTCTTGATCGATTTTCATCCAGCGCCCCCCTCAGCACTGGTAGATGGTCCGCAGGCCTTGCTACTGGACGAGTTACCGCGATTCCTGGAAGATGTGCAGCTCTGTCACGAAACCTACCAGAAGCGCTTGAGCCTTTATCAAGGCTAAGCGATTAAAGCCAAAGCAACCAACCGACTGGTTTTTCTAAAAAGACGAAAGGGACAACAACTTACCATGCTCATTTTCGGTCACCGGGGTGCCCGCGCCGAGGCTCCGGAGAACACAGTCGCCAGCTTCGTCCATGCGGCAGCCCATGGCATTCGTCATTTTGAGTTGGACCTGCAATTGGCGGCCGATGGCGAAATCGTTGTCATTCATGACAAGACACTGGAACGCACCACCGGCGAGGCCGGCAAAGTTGCGGAAGCAACCTCCGAGCAGATGGCCGCTCTGGACGCTCGCCATAACACGCCGCCCTGGCCGGATCGGGTGCCTATACCCAGGCTGACGGAAATATTCGACGCCTGCCCCACTATTCAGAAGATTCAGCTCGAGGTCAAAAGCGACAAGCGCGACCGCCTCAATATTCTATGTAATCGTCTGGTTGAGTTGATTCAGCAGCGGGGCTTATTGGATCGAGTCATTGTCACCTCGTCCAGTGTTTGGGTGTTGCAGCAGATCAAACGCCTCAATGCCAGCATTGCCACCGGCTATGTTGCCGAATACCGGTTTCCCGGCCCCTTGGCAACTGCGCTTAAGCATCGCTGCGAGTATCTCTGTATCAACTGGAAAATCTGTACAGAGGAAACGATCGCGGACGCCCACAAGCATGGCATTCAGGTATCCGCCTGGACGGTGAACAGCCTTCCCGACATGCTCCGGTTACAGGCGCAAGGCATCGACAGCATCATCACGGATTACCCGACCAACACCTTGAAGTTCCTTCAGAAGCACCAACCCAATTTGGCACTGGCACACCTAAAGGACGACAACTAAGCCGGATCAGAAGATCCGGTTTAGTCCATTCAATGCGGCGACGCGATAAGCCTCGGCCATGGTTGGATAGTTGAACGTCGTGTTGACGAAATAATCCAGGGTATTGGCACCATCCGCCTGTCGCATAATGGCCTGGCCAATGTGCACGATCTCGGATGCCTGGTCGCCAAAACAGTGAATTCCGAGTAGCTGCTTGGTCTCCCGGTGAAACAGGATCTTGAGCATGCCCACCGTCTCCCCGGTAATCTGGGCACGTGCCAGATCCTTGAAGAAGGCTTGGCCGACTTCGTAGGGAATCTTGGCCTCGGTCAGCTCCCGTTCGGTCTTGCCCACGGAACTGATCTCGGGAATGGTGTAGATTCCGGTCGGCACATCGTCCACATAGCGGAAATATTCATCCTTCACGATATCAGAGGATGCTGAGCGGCCCTGGTCATAGGCTGCACTCGCCAAACTGGGCCAACC
>CAYXVO010000205.1:0-5729 GCA_964467875.1 uncultured Pseudomonadales bacterium
TTCTATTTCATTGAAATGAACACCCGGGTACAGGTTGAACATCCTGTCACCGAAATGATCACCGGCATCGACATCGTCCGCGAACAGCTGCGCATTGCCAGTGGCTTGCCGCTGTCGATCCGACAGGAGGACGTCCAATTTCAGGGCCATGCCATCGAGTGCCGGATCAATGCCGAAGACCCTCGCACCTTTACCCCGAGCCCCGGCCAGGTCACTTATTTCCACGCCCCCGGCGGCAATGGCATCCGGGTGGACTCCCACCTGTACAGTGGCTACCGGGTACCACCAAACTACGATTCGCTGATCGGCAAGATCATCAGCCACGGCCCGAACCGGGACAGTGCGCTGGATCGCATGAAAATTGCCCTGGACGAAACCGTGGTGGAAGGCATCAAGACCAACATCCCGCTCCATCGCAAACTGGTGCGCGACAGCTGTCTGCGCCGGGTGGATTTCACCATCCACTACCTGGAAAAACTGCTGAGCGACTAGGCCAAAGAGAAGCACCATGCCCTGGATCCAGATCAAGATTGACGTTCACGCGGAACAGGCCGGCCAGTTCGAGGACTGGCTACTGGAAGCCGGTGCCGAAGTGGTGACACTGGAAGACGGCGCCGACCAGCCTCTGTTCGAGCCCCCGCCCGGCACTACGCCACTGTGGGACCAAACCCGGGTCGTGGGCCTGTTCGATGCCAGTGCCGACAGCGACGCCATTCTCGCCTGGCTGGCCGAATGCGCCGAGCCCGAGGCTCTGGTGGCGCGTGCCGAACTGCTGGAAGACAAGGACTGGGAACGGGAGTGGATGAAGAACTTCCACCCGATCCAATGCGGACAACGTCTGTGGATCTGCCCCAGCTGGCGGGAGCCGCCAGATCCCACGGCGGTGAACCTGAAACTGGACCCGGGCCTGGCATTTGGCACCGGCACCCACCCCACCACCAAGCTATGCCTGCAATGGCTGGATCAGCAGGCCTTAAACGATACGCTGGTGGTGGACTATGGCTGTGGCTCCGGCATTCTCGCCATTGCCGCGCTTCTGCTGGGCGCCCGTCAGGCTTTGGCGGTGGATAACGACCCCCAGGCGTTGACCGCGACCCGGGATAATGCCCAACGCAACGATGTCCAGGACCAGGTCGTCACGCTGCTGCCAGATCAGGTGCCGGACACCCAAGCGGACGTCATGGTCGCCAATATCCTCGCCCAACCCCTGATCCAGCTGGCCCCCCGGCTGGCGGCGCTGACGCGTCCCGGCGGTTTGCTGGCACTGTCTGGCATTCTGCGTGAGCAGGCGGAGGGCGTAGCCGAACGCTATCGGGAATGGTTCGACATCGACGCCATTGAAGTACAGGAAGACTGGGTGCGAATTACCGGCATTCGCCAGGGCTGAACAGGCCCCTGGCCGGCTACAAGCACCCGCTAAAAGCGGCTACACTACAGACAGCCGTTGATAGACAAGACGTTTATAGGCGCATCGTTTATCGACCTATCGTTTATAGATGGCGCCATCAAGGTACGGAACCGCTGCCCGCCCAAAGTTGGCCCTGGATTGGGATCGGCTGGCGGGCACCACGACCAGATCCAAACTTTCGACCAGCCAGTGGTTCAGGAGTGTGTACTTGCTCACGCGATGCCCCCATTGTGGCGCTACCTTCCGGGTCACCGAAGCTCATCTCAATGCGGCGCACGGGAAAGTTCGTTGCGGCGCCTGCATGGCGATCTTCAATGCGACCGAGCACCTGCTGAAAACGCCCGATGCAGTGCCCGCCGCCAGCCCAGAGCCTGCTGCAGAACCTCGCCGTGAACCGCGCTTTGAGGATGAACCGGAGACGGCAGCCGCCGACGCCGTGGCTGACACTGACACTGACACTGACACTGACACTGACAACTTTCTCATTGATGACGACACGCCGCTGCCGGACGAAGATCTGACCGACGCCGATCTCGTGGCCGAACTTGAGGCGGCGCTAAACCAACAACAGGCTGTCTCCGTAACCTCTGACCGCACCACGACCGGCCATCTGAATCCGGCTCAGGATCTCGACGCCCTGCTGGCCGAGGAAGAGCAGGCACATGGCGCGCTGGCGGAACATCTGCATGACCTTGACGAGCAGGCCCTGGCTGACGCCGAACTGAATGCGATCCTGGCGCCCGCTTCCGAGGAGGAACTGACAGCTGAGATGGAGCCATCAGCCAAAGAAGAGCCATCAGCTGAAGAGGCGCAAGCAGCCCATAGAGATTTTGCAGCCGACGACCAGCTTCTGTCCGACGAGGATGACGAGCAGTTCGTGTTTCAGGACAATCCGGAGGAAGACCGTAGCGAGGGGCGTTATTCGGGACTGCGCCTCAGCGAGGACGAACTGAGCGATAGCTTCCGCGATCTGGACCGCCCGTCGCAGACCGCTTTTAGCGAGGACGCTGACACTGAACTGGAGAAAGCGGAATCAGACGAGAGCTGGGCGGAAGAAATGCTGGATGAAATCGAAGGCAGGAAGCCCGCCAGCCCAGCACCCTCTGTTGCGCCTCCTTCCGTTCCTCCTTCCGTTCCCCCTTCTGCGCCCTATTCTGACCCCCTCAGCGCCAGTGTCGCGGGGCATGCTCCATTGTCATTGTCACTGGAACCGGACCTCAAGCCGCAGCCCGCTCCACACGCCCCCATTGAACCTCTGGCAGCCTATGATCGGCTGAAGTACGACCCGATCCGGGTCGAGGACGAAGGTGCCAAGCCCGGTAGCCTGTTGCGTGTGCTGGCCTGGACGCTGGCCAACATCCTGCTGCTGGTTGCCCTGGCCGCACAGCTTGGCTGGTTCCATTTTGACCGACTGGCCCACCATGAAGGGTTGCGTACCTTCTATACGGAAGCCTGTCAGCGACTGGGCTGCGCCTTGCCCACGCTGCTCGACATCGATCGGATAAAAAGCAACAACCTGGTGGTGCGCAGCCATCCCGAAGCCGGCAAAGCCCTGGTGATCGATGTCATGGTGACCAATGAAGCACCGTTCGACCAGCCCTTCCCCAATATCACCTTTCAGTTTGCCGACCTGAACGGCAAGCCGGTGGCGCAACGGGTGTTCACGCCAGAGGAATATCTGCGAGGCGAATTTCGGGATCTGAAGCTGATGCCGTCCGACCGCCCGGTCCATGTAACCCTGGAGGTTCTCGATCCAGGTCCTGACGCCGTGAATTACACCATGGGCTTCAGCCACCACCCCGGCTCCAACTCCTGAAAACCACTCCGGGGCAGCACTGCCCCGGAGCCTCTCACCTAGCACGGATGACTGCCGCAACAAGCGGCTACAGAAAGTGCAAAAAATATGCAGCTTTTGAATTTTTCAAGTCTTTATCCGCCGAACGCTTCTGTTATCATAGGCGCCCTTGAAACGGCCGGGGTCCCTTAGGGGAACCAGGACTGGCTTCATGGCCTCCATTTTTTGATGTATGTGTGATCCGGCAGGCTTTTTAGATGGTGCGTATCGGCCCCTACACTCTGGAAAACTGTCTGATTCTGGCACCCATGGCCGGGGTCACGGATCGCCCGTTCCGACAGCTCTGCCGCCGTCTCGGCGCGGGCCTGACGGTGTCGGAAATGGTCATTTCCGACCACCGCCTCTGGAACACGCGTAAATCCAGGCTGCGCCTGGACCATCACGGCGAGGCAGGACCGCGCTCGGTGCAAATCGCAGGTGGAGATCCCCGCATGATGGCGGAGGCGGCTCGCCTGAACGAGGCACAAGGAGCGCAAATCATCGACATCAATATGGGGTGCCCGGCCAAGAAAGTCTGCAATAGGGCCGCAGGTTCCGCATTGCTCAAGGATGAACAGCTGGTGACCGAGATTCTGCAGGCGGTGACCGCCGCCGTCAGTGTACCGGTCACCCTGAAAATGCGAACTGGCTGGAGCCCCGATCAGCGCAATGGCATTCGTGTCGCGCGCATCGCCGAAGACGCAGGAATTCAGGCCATTGCCGTGCATGGCCGGACCCGCGCCTGTGGCTACAAAGGCGAGGCCGAGTACGACACGATCGCCGCCATCAAGCAGGCGGTGCACATTCCTGTGTTTGCCAACGGCGATATTGATTCGCCGCAAAAGGCCAAGCAGGTCTTGCAGCATACCGGCGCCGATGGCCTGCTGATCGGCCGCGCCGCACAAGGACAACCCTGGATTTTCCGGGATATCCACCACTACCTCACGACCGGGGAGATCCGCACGCCGCCAACGGTGCTGGAGGTACGGGACATTCTGCTGGCACACGTCCAGGAGCTTTATGAATTCTATGGGGAGTTCATGGGGGCCCGTATCGCGCGCAAACACGTTGGCTGGTATCTCAGCGCCCGCACCGGAGGGGAGTCGTTTAAGCGTCACTTTAATCAGCTTGAAGAGCCGTCTCAGCAACTCGACGCATTGACCGAACACTTCAAGCACTTGATCAACGTAGAGGAAATCGCCGCATGACCACTGAATCCGTAGCCGCCGCCCAAGGCGTGACCGACTCCGCCCACATCTTGACCGTCGACAAGGGCACCAGTCAGGCAAAAACCCTGCGCGACAGTGTTGAGAACTGCCTGCAGAACTATTTCGCGCAGTTGGATGGCACGCCGGTCACGGACGTTTACCAGATGGTCCTGTCGGAAGTGGAAGCACCCCTGCTGGAGCAGGTCATGAAGTACACCCGCAACAACCAGACCAAAGCCTCCACCCTGCTGGGCCTGAACCGCGGCACCCTGCGCAAGAAACTGAAACAGTACGGCTTGCTATAAGGACAACCGAGTCCAGAATTCCGATGATCAGTGGCGGGAGCGGAAGCTCCCGTCTGTCTTTTCAAACCAGCGATAGATGGAACCATGGCAAACACAGAATCGACGATCACCATCAAGCGCGCGCTCATCAGCGTATCCGACAAGACCGGCGTGGTGGACTTTGCCCAAGCCCTCACCGACCTCAAGGTTGAGATCCTTTCCACCGGCGGCACCTTTAAGCTACTGCGCGATCAAGGCATCGCGGTCACGGAAGTCTCGGATCACACCGGCTTTCCTGAAATGATGGACGGCCGGGTCAAGACCCTGCACCCGAAGATCCATGGCGGCATTCTCGGCCGACGCGGCACGGATGATCAGGTGATGCTGGACCATGACATCGCCCCGATCGATCTGGTCGTGGTGAACCTCTATCCGTTTGAACAGACCATCGCCAAGCCCGACTGCGACCTGGCGACCGCCATCGAGAACATCGATATCGGCGGGCCGACCATGGTTCGCGCGGCGGCGAAAAATCACCAGGACGTGGCCATTGTCGTGAATGCCTCGGATTACGCGCCGGTGCTGGCGGAACTGCGGGCCAATCAAGGCGCCCTCAGCCTCGCCACCCGCTTCGACCTGGCGGTCAAGGCGTTCGAACATACCGCGGCCTATGACGGCGCCATCGCCAATTACCTGGGCCTGCGGGTCGAGTCCAACCAGTCAGCGCTGTTTCCCCGCACCTTCAACCTGAATCTGGTCAAGGCGCAGGACATGCGTTACGGGGAAAACCCGCACCAGCAAGCGGCCTTCTATGTGGAACGCAATCCGCAGGAAGCCTCGGTGGCGACCGCCACCCAGTTGCAGGGCAAGGAGCTGTCCTACAACAACGTGGCCGATACCGATGCCGCGCTGGAATGCGTCAAGCCATTCGCCGATGCCGCCTGCGTTATCGTCAAGCATGCCAACCCCTGCGGCGTGGCGATTGGCGCCGATAT
>CAYXVO010000206.1:0-5707 GCA_964467875.1 uncultured Pseudomonadales bacterium
CGCACCAGCACTCTGGCGGCGGGCAAGCGGATTCGACCAATGCTGCTAGTCCTGGCGGCCCGGAGCTTGGGCCACGACTCACCGGCGCTGCTCGATCTGGGTTGCGCGGTGGAGATGGTCCATACCGCCTCGCTGATTCTCGATGACCTGCCCTGCATGGACAACGCCAGCTTGCGCCGGGGCCAACCCAGCCTGCATCGACGCGTGGGCGAAGACGTGGCAACACTCTCTGCGGTAGCACTGCTGACGCGGGCGTTTGCGCTCATCGCTGCCGTGCCGGACCTACCCGGTGCAGTGCGGACGCAGATGGTTGGGTATTTGGCCGAAGCCGTTGGTACTCAAGGCTTGAGCCGGGGACAGTATGAAGATCTCCATGACAGCTGCCGACTACGGCCGCCCGCGGACGTCGCGCTCACGAACTACCTGAAGACGGGCATCCTGTTCGAGGCTGCCTTGCGCATGGCAGCCAGGATAGCGGGCGCGGATGGACCGACGGAGAACACGTTGCGTCACTTTGCCCTGGAGTTGGGTCAGGCCTTTCAATTATTCGACGACCTCACCGATGGCTGTGCCGACCAGGGCAAAGATCCTCATCAGGATACGGGCAAAGCAACGCTGGTGGCCTTGCTGGGCACTGCCAGCGCGCGGCTGCGACTGGCGGGGCATCTGGCGGAGGCGGAACGCCAGTTGGCGGCGATCTATGAGGTGGATCAACCGCTACGACAGTTTATGGGCGGGCTGTTTTCCACGTTCAAAAGCGCGTTGGCCGAATCCGCAGATTCAGAGCTCGCACCCTCTTTATAACGATTGCCGGTATAGCGATTGCCGGCTATTGGTGTTGCCGATTATGGGTGTTGGCGGCCCTCCCGTTGTAGGGGGAGCTGGCCGAAAGTGCAGGTCGACCGGTTTCTAAAGCCAATGCGCCCGTGCGGTGGGGCGCTTAAACTGGCCACCTCCTGTTCACATTTCTCCTATACCAAGGACGGTATTTTCTTTTTATCCCACTTGCCTTGCCTCAGTCGTCCGCCGCGGACGCGAAAATGTGTTACAAGTCTCAACATCGCTTGCGATCCGCTCGCCTATACTCCTACCTATGAGTGTTCAGCGCGTACTTACTCCCAACTATGAGGAAGGCGTCGACCGCAAAACGCTGACGGTGCTGCGGGAGCGTTTTCTCAAGATCAGTCATGGCCGCCTCCAGCGTACCCGAGATGCCCTCGGCGCACGCCAGCAGGTGGTGCTCGACCTGTTGCCGTTGCTGTTCCACGTCAATCACCCACTGTTTCCCGGCTATGTGTCCCACCAGACACCCGCCCGATTTGCCGATTACACCCCCACCAAGGAGGAAATCGGCACCGCCCAGCGCTACAGCCGCACCTTCCGCTACCGCGATCAATCCCGCGCGAACTGTGACCTGCACAGCCTGTTTCTGATGGGGAGCAGCGGTACCGTGGCGCAGTCCGAGGGCAGCGACATGGATCTCTGGCTGTGCCACCGCCCAGACCTGGACCAGGAACAGCTCCAGGCCTTGCGCCGCAAGTGCGACCTGATCAGCCAGTGGGCGGGGGAACAGGGTCAGGAACTGCACGTGTTTCTGATTGACGAGCAGGCGTTTCGCAGCGGCCGCGTTCAGGCCCGCACCGACGCCGAGGACTGCGGCAGCGCCCAGCATTTTCTGCTGCTCGACGAGTTTTACCGCAGCAGCATTCTGCTGGCTGGCAACGGTCCGCTCTGGTGGCTGATTCCAGCCTATGTGGAAGCCGATTACGCTCATTACGCCCACCTGCTGCAGCACAAGCGCTTTATCCGCCCCGGCCAGTACGCGGACCTGGGCGGGGTGGCGCGGATCCCGCCGGAGGAGTTCATCGGCGCGGGGCTCTGGCAGCTCTACAAGGGCATCGATTCACCCTATAAATCCGTGCTGAAACTGCTGCTGGCGGAAGTCTACGCCCAGGAGCCGGAGCGCCTGAACCTGTGCCTGAGCTTCAAGCAGGCGGTGTACGAAGACCGCCTCGACCTGGACGAGCTCGACCCCTATGTCATGGCGTACCGCCGCCTGGAGCAATATCTGCAGAGGCGCGGCGAACAGGAACGGCTGGAGCTGGTACGGCGCTGCGTCTACCTCAAGACCGGTGAGCGGCTATCCGTGGCGCCGGGCCAGGGCGGCAAGCGCTGGCGCCGGCAATTGATGGAACGGCTCGTCACGGAGTGGGGCTGGGGCCGCACCGAACTCAAGCGTCTGGACGGCCGCCAGCGCTGGAAAGTCCAGCAGGCCCAGAACGAGCGTCGCGTCCTGGTCAATGAGCTGACCTACAGCTACCGCTTTCTCTCCCAGTACGCCCGCACCCATATGGCGCCCGCGGCCATCAAGGCGGATGACGTCAACCTGCTGGGCCGCAAGCTCTATGCGGCGTTCCAGCGCAAGGCCGGCAAGATCGAGTTCATCAACCCCGGCATTGCGCCGCAACTGGCGGAAGAACAGTTGGCGTTTCACCACAAGAGCAGCCAGCAGATCGGCGATGGCAACGGCTGGCTGCTCTATCGCAACCTGCCCAGTCCTACCGACGCTGCTTTTCATCCGGCGCTGAAGCGCTCCAACAGCCTGATCGAGCTGATCGCCTGGACCTATTTCAATGGCCTGCTGGATAGCTCCACTAGCCTGAGCCTGGTGGCCGGCACCAGCCACACAACCCTGTATGAGTTGCAGGCGATCGTCGCCGACTTCCGACAGATGCTTCCCCTGCCGCTACCCGCGGTGCCGCAGGCGGATTTCCGCCAGAACAGCTATCCCCGCCATTGCGCCCTGTTCGTCAATGTCGGCCTCGATCCCATGGCGGAACTAACCCGCCAGGGCATCTACAAAGTCAGCAGCCGCACCGATGCCCTGGGCTACAGTTCCCAGCGCAGCAACCTGATCCAGACCCTGGACCTGGTCACGCTCAACAGCTGGCAGGAACTCACCGTCAACCGTTTCGAGCATGGCGATGCCCTGATCCAGTGCCTGCAAAGCCTGCTGGCGATGATCATCGCCGCGCCGCGCAAGCCACTGCCGCGGATCTCAGTGCATTGCCATTGCCCGACCCGCGCCGTGGCCATCGCCACCCGAGTGGAGGAATTGCTGCAAGACGTGACGCAGGCACTGATGCACAGCCCGGCACAGGGCCCGAGCCCCGGCCGCTATGTGCTGGAGATCGACAGCCGCTTCTTCGTCTTGCAGTTCATCGAAGGCGAACCGCGCTTTGCCAGCTTCGACTCGCGGGCCGAACTGCTGCACCATCTGGGTCGGGCGCAACGCCACTACAGCCCGATTCTGCTCGACCGCCACGCCCTGGCGGATTCGCCGCTCGCCGTCGTCTGCGGCCAGGCCCAGCCGGGCAAGGTGCAGGTGTTCTATCAGCGCAAAGCGACGGCAGCCAGCACGGACGATCCAGCGCCGGTGGCCAGCGTCGATCTCTATGTGCTCGACGAGCAGGGGTCGCTCATCACCCAGACCATGCCCTTCTATGACCAGCAAACGCTGCTGACGCCCCTGCACCGGTTTCTGCAGGCCGTCCAGGAGCGCCACCAGATGCATCAGAATCTGGACGACAATGTTGGCTTGGCACCAGAGATCCTGTTTTTCGAACTGGTCGAGACGCCCCAGAGCACACGCCCGACCCTGGTCAGCCGCCGCCTTCCCAACGAGGCCGTTAGCGGCCGATATCTGGAAGTGCAGGCCATCGGCAACCAGAACCACCAGGGCCAGATGCAGTTCGACATTTTCTGCGATCATCAGGAATTCTCCGCCTTGGAATATGGCGAGCAGTTGATTCCGGCGGTTGCCCATTACATCGTCTCGCGCCGCGTCGGGCGGGAGCTCTATCCCTGTTACATCACCGACCTGGGGCTGCCCCAGGACCTGGAACACCAACCCTACCGCGCCCATCGGCAAACCATGCATTACCTGCAATATAAATGGGAGCTGGAGGATCGCCTCAATGCCGCCCAGCGCTCCTTCCGCGCGCCCCCCGCCCTCGCTCCCGCGCCCTGAGACATCCCGCGTGAAGCAACCCCACGCACCTGCGGCGCCCTTCGCGTAAGCCGCGCCCTGGTTAGTTTTTCGCACAGGCTCGGGTTATACTGCCGGGACGTTTTTTCACGCCGGAACCACTGCCATGGATCAGTCTCCTACCGCCCTGGGAACGCTACGGGTCGCGCTGCTCGCATTGACCCTGACCGTACTCGCGGGTTGTGGCCAGAAAGGCGATTTGGTGCGGCCATCCGCGCCCGCCGACCAACCCGACACGGCCGCGCCAGGCCCGGTTTCGCGTAACCCTTGATCGTCCGCCATTGTGAGCACGCCTGAATGGATCACTTCGAATACCGCAATGAAGAACTCTATGCCGAGAACGTTCCGGTCAGCCAGATTGCCGCCCAGTACGGCACGCCCTGCTACGTCTATTCCCGCGCCACGCTGGAGCGCCACTTCCGGGCCTATGACGACGCCCTGACCGGCTTCCCCCATCTGGTCTGCTATGCGGTCAAGGCCAACTCGAACCTGGCGGTACTCAATGTACTGGCCCGCCTTGGCGCGGGCTTCGACATCGTCTCCGGCGGTGAGCTGGAGCGGGTGCTGGCGGCCGGTGGCGATCCCGCCAAGGTGGTGTTTTCCGGGCTTGGCAAGCAGGCGGACGAAATCCGCCGGGCGCTGGAGGTCGGCATCCACTGCTTCAACGTGGAATCCGAGGCGGAGCTTGAGCGCATCGACCAAGTCGCCGGCGAAATAGGCAAGAAGGCGGCGATCTCCCTGCGGGTCAACCCAGACGTGGACGCCCAGACTCACCCCTACATCTCCACCGGGCTGAAGGAAAACAAATTCGGCATCGGCATTGAGCGTGCGCCGGAAGTCTATCGCCGGGCGCGCAGTCTGGCGAATCTGGATATCGTCGGCGTGGACTGCCACATCGGCTCCCAGCTCACCAGCCTGGCGCCTTTCCTGGATGCCCTGGACCGGGTTCTGGCGCTGGTCGATCAGCTGAAAAGCGACGGCATCGAGATTCACCATCTGGACCTGGGCGGCGGCCTGGGCGTCACCTACCGCGATGAGCAGCCGCCCCATCCCATGGCCTATGCCGAGGAGGTCAAGCAGCGCTTGCAGGGCCGCGACCTGACCCTGGTGCTGGAACCGGGCCGTTCCATTGCCGCCAACGCCGGCATCCTGGTGACCCAGGTCGAGTTCCTGAAAGAGAACGGCCACAAGCATTTCGCCATCATCGATGCCGCCATGAACGACCTGATCCGGCCTTCCCTGTACGGCGCCTGGATGAACATCATTCCGGTCCAGCCCCACCAGGATGGTCAGGCCGCCTGCTATGACCTGGTCGGCGCGGTGTGCGAAACCGGCGACTTCCTGGGCAAGGAGCGGGACCTGAACCTGAAACCGGGCGATCTGCTGGCGGTGCGCTCCGCCGGAGCCTATGGTTTTGTGATGAGCTCCAACTACAACACCCGGCCGCGGGCCGCGGAAATCATGGTGGATGGCGACAACGTGCATCTGGTGCGCGAGCGGGAAACCGTGGCGGAGCTCTTTGCCCACGAACGCCTGCTGCCAGGCTGAGGGATCGGGATGTATATCAAGTTCACCAAGATGCACGGCCTGGGCAACGATTTTGTGGTGCTTGATCTGATCAGCCAGCGGGCCCACCTGCGTCCGGACCAGATCAAGCGG
>CAYXVO010000207.1:0-5667 GCA_964467875.1 uncultured Pseudomonadales bacterium
CGACAAATACAGCGGCGAACTGGCCACCCAGGTAGCGTTGGCCGACCCGCAAGCTCTGGATCAGGCCATTGCTGCTGCTGTTCAAGCCACGGAACCGATGCGCAGGATGCCCGCCTACCAGCGCCAGGCCATTCTGGAGCACTGCGTGACGCGCTTTCGGGAACGGGCCGACGAACTGGCCTACGCGCTTTGCGTGGAAGCCGGTAAGCCCATCAACGATGCCAAGGGCGAAGTGGGCCGCCTGATCGACACCTTCAAGATCGCAGCCGAAGAAGCCACCCGCCTCTATGGCGAAACCATTCCGCTAGACATCAGTGCCCGTGCCAAGGGCTATCAGGGCATGACCAAGCGGGTGCCGATTGGCCCCTGTGCCTTCATCAGTCCGTTCAACTTCCCGCTGAATCTGGCGGCTCACAAGGTGGCCCCGGCCATCGCCGTGGGTTGTCCGTTCGTGCTGAAACCGGCGAGCCTCACGCCCATCGGCGCCATTGTCATCGGCGAGGTGCTGGCGGAGACCGATCTGCCGGAAGGCGCTTTCTCGATCCTGCCTTGTCGCCGCGACAGCGCCGATCTGCTGACCGAGGACGAGCGCCTGAAGCTTTTGAGCTTCACCGGCTCCCCCGATGTGGGCTGGCAACTGAAAGCCCGCGCCGGCAAGAAGCCGGTGATCCTGGAGTTGGGCGGCAACGCAGCCTGTGTGGTGGATCAGGACTGGGACGTCGACGACGCCGTCAAACGCATCATCGTCGGCGCCTTCTATCAGTCCGGCCAGAGCTGCATCAGCGTGCAGCGCATCTATGTCCATGAGGCGGTCTACGCCAGCTTCCGCGATAAGCTGGTTAAAGCCACTCAGGCGCTGAAAAGCGGCGATCCGCATAATCCAGACACCTTCATCGGCCCCATGATCAGCGAGTCCGAGGCCCAGCGCCTGCAGGGCTGGATCGACGATGCCGTGGCCGCCGGCGGCAAGCTGCTGTGCGGCGGCAAACGCAACGGCGCAATGCTGGAAGCCACCCTGCTGGAAGACGTGGCCAAGGGCCAGAAGATCTGCAACGAGGAGGCCTTTGGTCCGGTGGCCGTGCTGCAACCCTTCAGCGACTATGATGCGGTGCTAAAAGACATCAATGACAGCCGCTTCGGTCTGCAGGCGGGGATCTTCACCCGGGATCTCTATAAGGCTCAGCAAGCCTGGGACGAATTGGAAGTGGGTGGCGTGGTGATCGGCGACATCCCGTCGTGGCGGGTGGATCACATGCCCTATGGCGGGGTGAAGGACAGTGGCCTGGGCCGGGAAGGTATTCGCTGGGCAATGCAGGACATGACGGAGCTGCGCCTGATGGTGGTGCGCACGCCAGGTTAAAGTCCGGCGGTAAAAGTACCCTCATCCCCATGGATGAGGGTTTCAATCTCAGAATTTACGCTTCTTGTTCTTACTGCTCTTACGGACGCTCTACAGGGCCGCCGCCGTCTTTCCCACCCGGCTCACGTCGTAATGATTCGCCCGACCAAAGGTGCCCAGGTCATTGAAGCGCACGCCGTGCTCTCGCATGACACGGTGCGCCACCGGCGCCGTCAGTTGGCGGATATAGAAGGGCTCGCCTACCACAAAATGGTGAATGCCGTGGGTGCTGCCGAAGTTGAAGCAGAACAACTGGAAGGGCCAGAAATACCAGGCATTCAGCACCTGGGTCTGCTTCAACAGGGAATTCACCCCGCCGTAGTAGTGCATGTTGGAGCTGATAAAGTTGAGGCTGAACGAGCGCAGGAAAAACGGCGCGATCAACACCACCACCAGCTTATTCACAAAAGCCATGACCGCCAGGGTTTGCGCAGACCAGGCAATGCTCGTCTCCAGCGCCGCCGCCACGCCGTTGGCGGCATGAAATAGCAGAAAGCCGTACCAGACCAGCGCGGTCAGCCAGGAGAAGGGAAAGTTGGAAAACAGCAGGCGCTTGATGGTGCCCCAGCGGTGCCTTTTCGGCGACACCAGGATAACGCGCACCACATTACCGACAAAGGTATCCATCATCACCAGAAAACGCAGCGGGCCATAGTTGGCGCCATTGCCAATCCCGCGTTCTTCCATATCCTGGGACGTGCCGGAGGTCTTGTGGTGAAGAAAGTGCAAATGACGGCGCACCCAGGGATTGATGGTGCCGGGACGCAGGATCCAGCCCACCAGCAACATGAAATTGTGCACCCGCTTGTTCTTCTTGAAGTACTGCCAGTGGATCAGATCGTGTTCCAGCTCATGCAGTAGCGACGTGAAGATCGCCACCAGGGGAATACAGAGCCAGGCCGGGATCAGTCCCTGCCAATAGGCCCAGCCGCTGCCCACAACGCCAGCCACGGCGAACAGGAAAATGCTCATGCCCAGCAGGTTGTTGCGGGCCAGGATCGGGTAGCGTGCGCGCAATTGGTCGCCGCGCTCGCGGATAGCGCTCTGAATCAGCGCGATCCGTTGCTCGTCAGTCAGGGCGCTCGCGGAATGGTCGGTCATGGAGAAGGCTCCGGTAATTCTTAATATGGTCAGGAAACGCTTTAATACCATCACCTGCATCAATGGGCCATACTGAGACTGGTTTCTGGCCAGTTTACCCTGCTTTTTGTCCGTGACGCCGATGTCACTCAACGCTGCACGAGTTCGGAGCATGCCATGGCGAACTTTGAAAACCACGCGATCTACTCGGCGGCGGAGCTGTTTTTGCTGAAACAGTTCATGCGTCAGGAAGGCTTTCTACCCAACCAATGGCTGCTGGGCACCGGCCTGACGGAAGCCCAGATCAATCGGCCCGAGACCCTGGTTTCGCTGCGCCAGTTCGACATCATCCACCGCAATATCTTCCGCCTCGTCGCGCGACCGGATGTCGGCCTGGCCCTGGGCGGCGCCCTCAACCTGTCGCGCTGGGGCGTGCTGACCACGGCCCTGATCTGCGCCCGAACCCTGGGCCACGCGCTCCAGAACGCGCACCAGTTCCGTACCCTGGTGCGTAGCCGCTTTACCCTGACCCCCTTCCTTCGGCGCGGCCAGGTGGAAGTCCGGGTGCAGCGGCGCGAAGGCATGCAGTTCCCGCTCAATGCCGTGTTCACCCATGAAGTGCTGCTGGGCTCCCTGCAACGGCAGATCAGCGAATTGCTGGCCGAACCCTTCCGCTTTACGGAAGTGCACCTGAACTATCCACCACCCGCCCATCAGGCGCTCTACCAGACCCATCTGGATTGCCCGGTGCGGTTTAACTGCGAGCAAAGCATTCTGGTCATTCCCCAGGCGCTCATGACCCGCACCCTGCCCTTGGGCAATCCGGTCACCGAGCGCCAGGCCCGGGCCGTCTGCGAGCAGGAAGCCCAGCGCCTGGCGCAAGTTCAGGAAGGTGATTTCAGCTGGCTGGTGCGGGCTGAAATCGTGCGTCACGAAGGCAGCCTGCCCAGCCTGGAGGACATTGCGCAACGCTTGCAGGTGAGCAGCCGTACCTTGCGCCGCAAACTGCAGGAACGCGGCACCAGTTACCGCCACCTGTGCCAAGAGCATCAGCTCCAGCTGGCGCTCGAATTACTGATGGACCGCCGCCTGGCCATCAGCCACGTTGCCAGCCGCTGCGGATTTCGTGACGCAGCCAGCTTCCGCGAGGCCTTTCGGCGCTGGACGGACCTGACGCCGCAGCAGTATCGCCAGGCACAGCGTGGGTCGGCCGGATAACCTGCCCGGGCCCGGGCGGAAACGGGAAGTCCGCGCAACAAACAGTTACAGGAAATAACATTCTTATGAATGAGGTCACACCGCCCATTCCAAGCTTTCGTTATGATCTGGAGAAATAATAGTCAATATCCAACGGACGGCTATGACATAAGTTCGATCTCGTCACGCGGGTGCCAGGGAGCTAACCACGTCGCCCGCAGCTGAACTCAAAGGATCACACATGAACCCCGCAGGCCCTAGCTTCGATCCGAGCATTGTCTCCTTTGCGTCCCGGTGGCTCGCCACTTTCTGGGAGCGGCGGGGCTATCTGCAAACTTATCTTGATTTCATCCTCACCGAGATCAATCCGCAACTGTCGCGACTGAACCTGAACGCCAAAGTGATCGAGGTCATTCAGGAGACAGCCGATGCCAAGACCTATGTGCTCAAGCCTCCGGCCCACTGGCGCTCAAAATTCCAGGCCGGCATGCACCTCCAGATCGGAGTAGAGATCAATGGCACCCGCGTGCGCCGGACCTATTCCTTTTCCTGTGCGCCCTCGGACTTTGCGCGTAGTGGCACCATCCGCTTCACCGCCAAGCGCATTGCCGATGGCCGTGTCTCCAACTGGCTGTTTAACAACCTTAAGCCTGGTCAGCTGATCCAGATCGCGCCTGCCAGCGGCATCTTCACCCTTGAGCAGTGCAGTGACGCCAACCTGTTGTTTTTGGCCGGTGGCAGCGGCATCACTCCATTTTTTTCGATGCTCAACGAGCACCTGAACGAGCCCGATAGCCGTACCTTTAACCTGATCTACTACTGCCGGCATCAAGGCGACGTAATTTTCGCCAAACAACTGGACGCACTGCAGCGCCGTCACTCAGATCGCTTTTCATTGAATCTGGTGCTGACCGATGACCAGGGCCAGATGAACCGCGAGCAGTTGCTCCGCGACTGTCCCGATCTCACTGAACGTGCCGTGCTTCTCTGCGGCCCCCAGGGCTTTATGGATGCCGCCCAAGCATTACTCAAGGAACTAGGCGTCGGCGCCGAATGCATTTTCCAGGAAAGCTTTGGCACCCCCGTTCGCCTGTTCACGGCCACGGACGCCGGCACCTCGGATGTGCGATTTACCCAGGCTGGTCTCCAAGTGACCGGCGACGGTACCAAGACTATTTTGGAGCTGGCCGAGGAAGCCGGACTGACACCGAAATACGGTTGTCGAGCCGGCGTCTGCCATGAGTGCAAGTGCACCAAGCGTGGCGGCCAAGTCATGGATGTCCGCTCCGGCGAGGTTTCCTTGTCGGATGAAGAAGAAATTCAAGTCTGCATTTCGATCCCGGTCGGTCCGGTCGAAGTCAATCTCTAACCATAACCGGCCCTGAACGGAGAGTACTCTTATGTCCCAACCCAGCGCTCAGCAACTCGAAAGCTTTGGCCAAGAACTGGACGCACTGCGTGCCGAAGTCATGCAGACGGTCGGCCAGCGTGACGCCGATTACATCCGCCGCATCATACGCCGGCAGCGTTACTGCGAAATTACCGGCCGTGCCCTGATTCATTTCAGTTTCAATCCACTCACCTGGGCCGTCGGCAGCGTCCTGCTCGGCGTCGCCAAGATCCTGGAGAACATGGAGATTGGCCACAACGTGATGCACGGCCAGTATGACTTCATGAACGACCCCTCACTACACTCCCAAACCTATGAGTGGGACACCGTGGGCACCAGCGACTCCTGGCGCAAGACCCACAATTTTCAGCATCATACCTACACCAACATCATCGGCAAGGACCGGGACTTCGGCTACGGTACCCTGCGCCTGTCCGATGATATTCCCTGGGAACCCAAGTATCGCAACCAGCTCTTCACGTATGCCGCGCTGGCCACGACCTTCCAATGGGGCGTGGCGGTTTACGATCTGGAATCCGATGAAATGCGCAATGGGCCAAAAGAGATACGCGAGAAGGCCTGGAAGCAGTTCCTGGCCAAG
>CAYXVO010000208.1:0-5633 GCA_964467875.1 uncultured Pseudomonadales bacterium
ATGCGTGAGCTCTTCCGCCTGCAGGGGATCCCGTTCATTCAGCTGCTTTTCCAGCACCTGCAAACCGGCTTCGGAGGCATCCCGCTGGCTGGCTTCACGGGCCTGAATCCACTGTCGAATGGTGTCCAGATCTGCTTCGCAGGACAGGATGGCGAACGCCACGCCCTGGCTTTCCGCGACCTGCTCCAGTAATTGGCGTTGGGCCTGGTACAGGAAGGTCGCATCGACCACCACGGCAGAGCCCAGGCTTAGAAGGCGGTTGCCCAGATCCGCCAGACGCTGATAGGTCGCCTCGGTCGCATTGGCGGTATAGATGCCGCCGTCGAGATCCGAGCCACTGCGATCCAGGGCAGTAAGACCGTGCAGACGTTTACGTTCCAGGTCGGAGCGCAAACGGATCAGGCCAAGCCGGTTAACCAGCTGACTGGTCAGGGTGGACTTGCCGGAACCCGATACGCCATGGGTGATCAGCAGACAGCGACTGGGAACAAAGGTATAGGACTCCGCAAGCTCGGCATAGCCGCGATACTTCTCCTGCAGTTGCGCTTGTGCCTCGGCATCCAGACCGGGGGCGCCTTGGGTCAGAAGCGCAACTTTGGCGCGGACCATGGCGCGGTAGGCCTTGTAGAACACCAGTACCGCCATGCCTTCGTAGTCCCCGGTCTGCTCCAGGTACCCGTTGATGACGTGATTGGCTTGCAGACGCAAGTCGCGGTCTTCCAGATCCATGATGAGAAACGCGATGTCGCACATGACATCGGTCCAGCGGAAGGCTTCGTTGAACTCGATGCAATCGAACAGGGTGACGTGGTCATCGACCACTGTAATATTGCCCAGATGGATGTCGCCGTGGCATTCGCGCACAAAGCCATTCGCCTTACGTTGTGCCAGTACCGGACGCAGCCGTTCAAAGCTGGACTGGGCCCAGGCTTCCAGTTGCGCCAGGCGCTTCAGGTCGTCGGCGTCGTTGAGCAGCGGCCGGATCTGATCGAAGTTCTGTTGTACCGGGAAGAAGACCTGGTCGGGCTCGCCAAATTCACTGGCCGGATCGGCCTGGGCAATTTCCTGGTGGAAGCGGGCGATGCCATCGGTCAACTCATCGAGATGTGCCAGGGTTAACTCGCCCCGTGCCTGGATACGGTCCAGCAGTAGCTCCTGGTCGAACTGGCGCATCTTGATGGCGTATTCGAACGCTTCGCCCGCGCCGCCCAACTGGGGGCTGGCCGGCGTGCCGGTGATGGGTAAAACGTCCAGATAGAGTGCGGGCGCCAGGCGCCGGTTCAGTTCCAGTTCCTTGTGGCAGAAGTGGCGGCGGCTGTCGAGGCTGCTGAAATCGAGAAAGCCGAAATTCATGGGTTTCTTGATTTTATAGGCATAATCGCCTGTCAGGATGACCCACGAGATATGCGTCTCTACTAACTGGAATTCCCGCACAGGGTGGTCATATAGTGTGGCATCCTGAAGCGCCTGGATCAGTTCGCAGCTCACGGTGTGCTCCTTGTAATTAGCTGGGGGGCTAATGTTAACGTGTCATCCTGAGGTAAGATAGGCGCTCCGCCACAAACGCTTTTGGCGGGCGGTCCGCGCAGGAATGAGTGGCCCGGAACTGAATCCGCGCCGCAGCACCGATTTTCGTCAACACAGGTTTACTTCCCAATTCATGTCCAAATCTCAATCCTCCGCTCGCGGCGGTAGTCGGGCGTCCCGGACTACGGGCGGCACGTCCCGCCGCACGGGTCGCTCCCGTTCCTTATCTTCTGGCAAGCAGCCTTCCTCGGGTGTGCGCTGGGGGCGTTTGCTGTTGCGCATCGTTCTGGTGGGGTTGGTGTTATTCGCGGGGTGGCTGGTTTATCTGGATGCCACGGTGCGGACCAAATTCGAAGGCAAGCGCTGGGCGGTGCCCGCCAAGGTATTCGGCCGACCGCTTGAACTGTTCGACGGCCAGACCTTGACCCTGCAGGGCTTGAAGACTGAACTCGACCAATTGGGCTATCAACGGACATCGCGGGTGGACAGCCCGGGCACTTACGCCGTCTCGGGCTCCAGGGTGGAGCTGCATACGCGCGGATTTCGCTTTCCCGATGGCGCGGAGTCGGCGGTGCAGGTGAGCTTTCGCATCGATGATGGCGTGGTGCTGAACTTCGGTGCCCGCTCCGGGGGCGCGGTGTATTCGACCCGTCTGGATCCTTTGCTGATCGGGGGGATTTATCCGGCCCATCGGGAGGACCGTATTCTGGTGCAGCTGGAAGAGGTCCCGCCGATGTTGCCAACGGCGCTCATGTTGGTGGAAGACCGCCAGTTCTATGAGCATATGGGGATCGCGCCGCTGGCCATAGCTCGCGCCATGTGGGCGAACATCCGTGCCGGCCGGGTGGTGCAGGGTGGCAGTACGCTGACGCAGCAGCTGGTCAAAAACTTTTATCTCACCAATGAGCGCTCCCTGGTGCGGAAGGCGAACGAAGCCTTCATGTCCATTTTGCTGGATGCCCACTACAGCAAGGATGAGATTCTCGAGGCTTATCTGAACGAAGTCTTTCTGGGGCAGGCGGGTGATCGCGCAATCCATGGCTTTGGCATGGCCGCCCAGTTCTATTTTGGCCAGCCGCTGACGGAGTTGAGCATCGACAAGATTGCCATGCTGGTCGGCGTCGTCAAAGGCGCGTCCTATTACAATCCACGTCGCCACCCGGAGCGGGTGATGGCACGCCGCAACCTGGTGCTGGATCTACTGGCCCAGGAAGGCGCGATCAGTGCTAACGAGGCAATCAAGTACAAGGGGCGCCCGCTCGGTGTCATCAACACACCCAGTTATTCCGGCGCGCGTTACCCAGCCTTTATGGACCTGGTAAAACAGCAACTGGTCACGGAGTATCAGGAGGAAGATTTGCAGTCGGAAGGCCTGCGGATATTCACCACCTTGGATCCGATTGTGCAGGAGCAGGCCGAGCGTAGCCTGCGCGACGGCGTCAAGCGCTTGCAGCAAACGGCGGCCAAGACCACGGAGCTGCAGGGCGCCGTGGTGGTGACGGGCACCGAAAGCGGAGAGGTGCTGGCCATGGTGGGCGGCAAGGAATCCAGCTTTGCCGGCTTTAATCGTGCCCTCGAAGCCGTGCGTCCCATCGGGTCTCTGGTCAAGCCGGCGATTTACCTGACGGCCCTGATGCAGCCTGAGCGCTACACCCTGGTGACGCCAATTCAGGATAAGCCGTTTATGATCAAACTGGAGAACGGCCAGCCTTGGCAGCCCAAAAACTACGACGGACAGGAGTACGGTGACATCCAACTCCATTATGCACTGACCCGGTCTCTCAACCTGGCAACCGTGCGTCTGGGGCTGGATGTGACGCTGCCGAGCGTGGTCGACACCCTGCAGCGGCTGGGTGTGGAACGCAATATCTCACCTTATCCCTCGATGCTGTTGGGCTCGTTGAGCCTGACGCCGTTTGAAGTGGCGCGGATGTATCAGACCATTGCCAGCTCCGGCTTTAACACGCCGCTGCGGGTTATTCGGGCCGTCACCACGCCTCAGGGCGAGGTGCTATCGCGCTATCCGTTCGAAACCCAGCAGGTGGTGCCCTATGATGCGGTGCACCTGCTGCAGCATGGGCTTCAGGCCGTTATGCGCGAGGGGACGGGGCGGCGCGTGTACAGCCAGGTGCCTGCCAGTCTGGCGATGGCCGGTAAGACCGGGACCACCAACGATCAGCGCGATAGCTGGTTTGCCGGGTTCACCGGCGATCATCTGGCCGTGGTCTGGCTGGGCCGGGACGACAACGGGCCGACCCGGCTGACCGGATCCAGCGGAGCCTTAACGGTGTGGGCCGACCTGATTGGCGCCTTGCCGGAACACAGCTTTACCAGTTCCAAGCCAGATAACGTGGAGTATATCTGGGTGGATGTGCAGACCGGGCTATTGAGTGATGAGCATTGCGAAGGAAGCCGCTACTTGCCGTTCATCAAGGGATCGGAGCCGCAGACGCGCGCGCCGTCCTGTCCGGCCGGTGGCAATTTACAGAATTGGATTCGAGGATGGTTTGAATGATGAAGGTATCGCTTATGTCCGAAAAGAATGCGCACGCGGTGAATAACGAGGTCTGCGCCCGGTGCCAATCGCCGGCCTGGGCACGTTGGGGGGCGGTGTGCCTGGTGTCAGTTCTGCTTTCGGCCTGCGCCACCGGACCTTACGCACCACCCTCGCCGGTTGTGGCACCCGCGCCCAGGGGCGAGTCCGCCCCGGTGATATCGGAGTCCACGACACCGACACCCCAGACAGAGCCCGCCAAGCCGGATGTGTCCCGCACCATTGCCAAGGGGGTTCGGACCGAACGCAGTCTGCCATCGCCGGCCGCCCAGGCCATGATCGAGCAGGCGCGTACTGCCCGTCAGGACGGGCAGCTGGCGCAGGCGACCAGCCTGCTTGAGCGAGCGCAGCGCATGTCACCCCAGGCGGCCGAGGTCTACTATGAGCTGGCGGCCGTGAAAATGGCCGATGGAGCGTACGTGCAGGCCGAGCAGTTCTGCCAGAAGGCGCTGTCGGTGACGGGCGGCGATGCCAGTCTACGCTCGCGAATCTGGCAGCGTATCGCGGAGATTCGCGACGCCCGTGGCGACAAGCGGGGAGCAGAGGAAGCCCGTCAGCAGGGCAGTCAGCGTGGCTGACAGGATCTGAACCTGACGTCGTAACAAAAAAGGCGGCCATCAGGAGCCGCCTTTTTCTTGTTGGCTGTTGGCCGTCACTCTTACAGGGTACGGAAGACCCGCTCGGCGGCGTCCAGTGTCAGGCGGATTTCCTGATCAGTGTGAGCCGCCGAAACAAAGCCTGCTTCGAATGCCGAGGGCGCTAGATAAACGCCTTCCTTCAGCATGCCGTGGTAGAACTTCTTGAAGCGGTTGACGTCGCAGGCAGTGGCCTGGGCGAAGTTGGTGACCTGGGGCGTGTCGGTAAAGAAGAAGCCGAACATGCCGCCCACATGGTTGCAGGTGAGAGGGATGTTGGCGGCGCGGGCACGTTCCTGCAAACCATCCACAAGCTGAGTCGTCAGCTCGTTGAGCAGGTCGTGGAAGCCTGGCTTGGCGACCTCCTTGAGCATGGTTAGCCCCGCGCGCATGGCCAGCGGATTGCCGGAGAGGGTGCCCGCCTGATAGACCGGACCGGTCGGGGCGATGTATTCCATGATGTCCTTGCGCCCACCAAAGGCGCCAACTGGCAAACCGGCGCCAATGACTTTGCCCAGCGTGGTGAGGTCCGGCGTGATCTCGTAATAACCCTGAGCCCCGCCCAGCGCCACCCGGAACCCGGTCATCACTTCATCAAAAATCAGCAGGCTGCCATGGGCGTCACAGACGTCCCGCAGGCCTTCGAGAAAGCCTGGTTGAGGCGGAATGCAGTTCATGTTACCAGCCACCGGCTCCACGATGATGGCGGCAATGTCCTCGCCATATTGCGAAAACACCTGACGCACTTCATCCAGATCGTTGTAGGTCAGTGTCAGCGTCTGTTGTGCCACCACCGCGGGTACGCCGGGGGAGTTTGGCACGCCCAGCGTCAGCGCGCCGGAACCTGCCTTGACCAGCAGCGAATCGGCATGGCCGTGGTAGCAACCATCGAACTTGACGATCTTGTCGCGGCCGGT
>CAYXVO010000209.1:0-5605 GCA_964467875.1 uncultured Pseudomonadales bacterium
TGGCGGCGGTCCTGATGTTGATCTTCCAGGACACGCTGCTGTCGCTGGTGGCCAGCGTGCAGATCTCCTCCAATGACATGTTGCGAGTCGGAGACTGGATTGAGATGCCGAATCTCAACGCGGATGGCGAGGTCACCGATATTGCCTTGCACACGGTGAAAGTGCAGAACTGGGACAAGACCATCACCACGCTACCCACCAAACGCTTGATTACCGAGCCTTTCAAGAACTGGCGGGGTATGTTCGAGTCCGGCGGGCGCCGCATTAAGCGCTCGATTTTCCTGGATCAGAACAGCTTTCGGTTTCTGACGCGGGAAGAACGGCAGGGTTTGCAACGTTTTGCCTTGTTGAACGGCTATCTGGAAGAAAAGCGGCAGGAACTGGACGAGTGGAATACCAAACTGGCCGAGCGTGGCCAGGAGCCGGTGAACACCCGGCGCATCACCAATATCGGGACCTTTCGCGCTTATGTGGAGCGTTATCTGCGCAATAATCCCAATATCCATCAGAATATGACGTTGCTGGTGCGTCAGATGCAGCCCGGGCCGGAAGGGCTTCCACTGGAAATTTACTGCTTCACCAGCCGGACGGGGTGGGGCGACTATGAGGGCATTCAGGCGGATGTCTTCGATCATTTGCTGGCGATTCTACCGGAGTTTGGATTGCGAGTGTTCCAGCAACCCAGCGGTGCGGATTTTCGCTCGTTGACGGAGACGTCCGCCACGACCCCGCTCGCTGATTCAGCGGCCAGCAGTCGCTGAGGCGGGCCTTCGCTTCAGCACCGCCACGGTCAGGGCCGGTAGCACGGTTACCGTGACCAGGGCGGATCCCATCAGTCCCGAGAGGACAATGGCACCGAGCCCCCGATAAAGCTCGGTACCTTCGCCGGGCAGGAAGACCAGGGGTGCCAGTCCGCAGACGGTGGTGATGGTGGTCATGGTGATCGGGCGCAGGCGCGAGCGGACCGCCTCATGTACCGCGTCCAGCAGGTTCATGCCGCCTTCCTTCAGGTTGTCGATGGTGCGGTGTACCACCAAAATCGGATTGTTCACCACGGTTCCCATCAGGATCAGAAAGCCCAGCATGGAAATCATGTCAAAGGGCTGGTGCACCGCGTTGAGCCCCAGAGCGGGCAGCCATCCACCGATCCCGTTGAGCAGCCAGAGCCCCACGATACCGCACGCCACTCCCAGGGGAATAGTGGTCATGATCAGCAGCGGATAGCCCCAATGGTTGAAGATGGCAACCATCAGCAGGTAGATGATCAACAGGGCGACCAGGTAGTTACTCCAGAGCGCCTCCTTGGCCGCCTGCAGTTGGTCGCTGGCGCCGGAGATCTCGAGGGTGACGTCGGATGGAATCAGGCCCTGCGCGTGCAGTTCCTGCACCAGTTGTTCCTCGACCCTGGCGACGCCGGTTTCCAGCGGTACGCTGCGCGGTGGAATGATGTTGAGTGTCACGGTGCGGCGACCGTTCACCCGGCGTACCGTACTGGTATCCACCGTTTGCGTCATGCTGACCAGGCTACCGAGGGGTAGCACGGTGCCTTGCGGCGTCAGGATTGGAAGCTGGTCCAGGCTGTCGAGCCGGGCGTTGACGCCGGCCTGGCTGTAGGCATAGATGTCGATCTTGTCGTCTTCCAGAAAGAACTCATCGATAAAGGCACCATCGGTCAGAGCCGCCACGGTGTAGCCAAGATCCTCCGCCGTCAGGCCCAGTTCGGCGGCGCGTTCCCAGTTGGGCCGTAGTTCCACCAGGGGTTGGGCCAGGGCCAGGGTGGATGGCTCGGTCTGGATGTTTGGCTGCTCGAAGATTTCCTCGGCGCGACGATAGGCGGCCAGGGCGACCGCATAAATCGCCTGCAGGCGGGCACCGGATATGTCCAGGTTGATGCTGCGGGTGCCACCGTCATTGCTGGAAATGATCGAGCCTCGGGTCACAAAGGGGCGCATGCCCGGGTACTCACGGTATTTGTCGTTCAGTACCGCCATCAAGGCGTCCATATGGGCGGCCTTGATCGGTTCAGCAATAATCCGGATTTCCGTAGGTTCGACACTCATGTTGAGGTAAGCCAGAGCCGGCACCTCGCATTCGCCGCGCTCGAAACGGGCTGGGTCGTCGCCGACGAAAGGCAGGAAGTAGTCCTGGAGTTCCCGTGCAATTTCAGACATCACCCGCAGGTTATAGCCGGGCGGGGCATTCATGGTGGCAAAGGTCTTGGGTTCCTCGCCCTCCGGCAGATATTCCGCCGCCGGTGTCAGCAGCAGGATGATCAAGGCCGTTGCCAGCAGCGCCAGCACCATTTCGGTGAATTGGCGGATGGGGGTTGCAATGAGCCAGCGGGTGCCTGCCAGCGCGGCATCGCGTAACCTGGCGGCCCGTTGTGATCCTCCTCCCGTGGCGTGAAATGCCAGGCGCGCGCTGGCGGTCGGAATCAGCGTGATCGCCACCAGCATGGACACCAGGATAGAAGCAGACACGGCGATGGCAATGTCGGAAAACAGCTGGCCAGCTTCCTCCTGAATAAAGAGCACCGGCAGAAATACCAGCACCGTGGTCATGGTGGACGCCAGCACCGCCGGCCACACCCGCTGCACGCCAACCACCGCCGCGCGAAAGCGGTCGAGGCCGTTACGGCGTTCGGTGACGATGCTTTCCAGCACCACGATGCTGTTATCCAGCGTCATGCCGATGGCAAAGGCGACGCCCGCGAGAGAAATAACGTTGATGGTCCGGCCCGCCAGGAGCAGGCCCAGAAACGCTGCGATGGTACAGATGGGAATGCCCACCACGCCGATGGCGGTGGCCTTGACCGAGCGCAGAAACAGGTACATGACCAGGGTGGCCAGTACTGCGCCGATGGCGAGGTTCTTCCACACATTTGCGACGGACGCTTCCACGTAGCGTACATCGTCGGACGTCAATTGCATCTCCATCCCCACCGGGCGCAGCAGATCCTCGTTGATCGCGTCCACTTCCGGCATCATCGCCCGTTTGATATTGATGACATTGGAGCCAGTCTCCCGCCGCACCGAAAGACTGAGCACGGGCTGACCATTGACGTAGGATTCGTCACTGATCTCGAAATGATCGAGCCGGATTTCAGCCAATTCACCCAGACGGATAATGGCATCGCCGCGCCGGGCCACGATCAGCTGCCTCAGATCGCCCAGGGTTTCGGCCCGCCCGACGGTGCGCAGTAGATAACGGCGTTTGCCGCTCTCCAGCTCCCCGCCGGAGACATCCCGGTTGCGGGCGTTGATCGCGCGGCGGATGTCCAGCACGGTCAAATGACGCTCGGCCAGGCGCTGCGGGTTCAACAGGATTTGAATCTGGCGCTCGGCACCCCCGCCGATCCGCACCTCGGACACGCCTTCGATGCGTTCCATGCGGGTGCGTATGTTGTCCTCGATGAAGTCTCGCATCAGGTCCATGTCTAACTGGCGCGGATTGTCCGCCACCGGCGAGACCCGAAAGTACATAAATGCATTGCTGGAAAAGGAGGTGGCCAGGATTCGCGGCTCATCCACATTGAGTGGATAGGACGGCACCTGATTGAGAGCGTTGTTCACTTCGATCAGGGTCTTGGTGATGTCCGCGCCAAACGGAAACTCCAGTTCGATTTCGGCCCGACCGTTGGAGGCCTCCGCCGTCAACCGCTCCAGATTGGGGACATTGCGTAGATACTCTTCCTGCTCAATCAGGATTTCCTTTTCGATATCCTGGGGCGTGGCGCCCGGCCAGGTAGTACGTATGGAGATGGTGCGGACTTCCAGATCAGGAATCATTTGCACGGGAATTCGCAGGGCCGCCAGAACGCCCAGTATCGAGATGATCAGCACGATCACCGTCATCAGAACACCCTGGCGGATGATGCCTTCGAACATGTGGGCTCCTGGGCGGTTAGGGCGGGTTTCGAGGATGTTCGATAAGTTCGAGGGCCTGACCCTGTTGCAGCAATTCGTTGCCGCGGGTAATGACCAGTTCGCCCGCTTGCAGTCCTTCAACAATCTCGATCCGGCCTGCAGTGGCAACACCCGCCCGCACGACACGCTCGATGGCGGTTGGCGGTCGGGTGGTGGGGTCAACCACCCACACCGTCTGGCGCCCGTCCGGATGGCGTAGGAGGGCGTCGCGGGGAACCGTCAGGCCATCGCCGCGGGCTAATAGCAGCACGCACTGCACGGCCATGCCCGGTGTCAGCAGATCCGTTGCCTGTTCCCAGGCCACCCGCAGGAGAAAGGTGCGAGAGCTCGCATCGTTAACCGGTACGATGGCCACGACACGGGCAGACAGTCGTTTGTCGGCTGGGGCTTGCGGCAGTTTAAGGCCCACCCGTGTGTGCAGGTCGATCCGCGAATAAAACTCCTGGGGAACCTGAAACTCCGCCAGCAACTTGTCCATGGCGGTCAGTTCATAGATTGCAGTACCCGGTTCCACCCATTCACCGGCCTCAGTCAGGCGTTGGCTGACAATGCCGGTAAAGGGCGCCTTGACCTGGTGACGCTCGAGTACCGCCTGCTGGTGGTCTCGGTGCGCCTGCAGGCGCGCGAGGGTGGCCTTCTTAATACGCACTTCGGCTTCAAGTGAGCGCACCTCGGTTTCAGCAATACCCTGACCGGCTTCCAGGCGGCGCGCATCGTCACGTCGCCTGCGGGCATCGGCCAGTGCCGCGGCAGCTTCGCGGAATTCGGCGTTGGCACTGTCCAGTTCCAGCTTCGCGAGTTCGGCATCCAGAGAGAGCAGCGGCGCTCCGGCCTGCACCTTGTCACCGATTTCAGCGTGAACCTGTCGCACCAGTCCGCCCACCGCCGGCGAGAGCAGGGCCATGCGGGATGAGGTCACGGTTCCGGTGAGGAGGACTTCCTCGACGATGGGCGCGGTTTCGACTTGGGCTGCCACCACCGGAAGGGACGCTGCCTGTACTGGCGTCCATACCACAATGAGACGCGCCCCGAGCAGAAGTGTCATGACCAGGTTCGCGAACGCAAACCAGCGGGATAAACGGGTAGCGCGCATGTGGCTTTCTGAGCTCCCTGCGGACGCCATGGAAATAGTGGTTTAATGATGCTGTTGCGAACCACGGTGGACAAACTGGCTAGCCAGGAGCGCGCGCGGGGTGACTGAAAAAGCGTTCCATTGACGCGCAGAGGGTGCATTTTAGGTATTCACCAGAATGATACCGAACATGCAGCGTATAAATTTTATTTATTGTGTCCGATCCCTTAGAATGCCTCCTGTTTACTACATCGCCGGTTGAATTTGGCTCTCATAAGCCAGGCAGGCGATGTCCCCCGTGCTCTTGTCATAGGAATCAGCATCATGTCTCAGTATCAAAAAGAGATTCAGGCGATTGCCGCTCTGAAAGAAAAGAATGGCAGCGGCTGGAGTGCCATCAATCCAGAATACGCAGCTCGCATGCGTCTGCAGAACCGTTTCAAGACTGGTCTGGACGTTGCCAAGTACACTGCTGCTATCATGCGCAAGGACATGGCTGAGTACGACGCCAACTCTTCTGTGTACACCCAGTCACTGGGCTGCTGGCACGGTTTCATCGGTCAGCAGAAGCTGATCTCCATCAAGAAGCACCTGAAGACCACCAACA
>CAYXVO010000210.1:0-5604 GCA_964467875.1 uncultured Pseudomonadales bacterium
GTTGACGTACAGATCCTTGATGGTCTCGGTGTCATTGGTGATCCGCGAGATCAGATTGCCGGTGGGCGTACGGTCGAAATAGCTCAGTGGCATGCGCAGCACATGCTGGAACACGTCATTGCGCAGGCTTTCGATCACCCGCAGGGCAATGTCGCTGAACAGCATGTTG
This sequence comes from uncultured Pseudomonadales bacterium, assembly GCA_964467875.1. GTDB lineage: Bacteria > Pseudomonadota > Gammaproteobacteria > Pseudomonadales > Oleiphilaceae > JAEZAA01. Next base: position 170 of record CAYXVO010000210.1, read on the forward strand.
TGGCCGTAGCTGGTGAGGGCGGATGCGAGGTAGAGCATGATGTATCCGCCCGCCAGCAACGCCAGGGTGTCCGTGGGAAAGTAGCGGGCCGTCAGGTGCTCGTCGATGAAAATCTTGATCAGAATCGGTGCGCTCACATCCGCCGCCGTGGCCACCAGCAACAACGCCAACGCCCGCCACCAGAGGCCAGGATAGCGCCAGCCATAACCCAGCAAACGGACCAGAACCCGCCGGTTGGCGTGGGGTGCACCGGTGCTGTTCGTGGTGCTGGCGCTTTTGGTGGAGCTGGCGCTTTTCGTGGAGCTAGCGCTCTTCATAGACTCAGCGTCCTTCATCAACGGCACGCTCCAGTTGTTGGTAATCCACCATGCGGGCATACCAGCCACCCTTGGCGAGGAGTTGCCGGTGCGTACCCAGCTCCGCCAGATGGCCGTGGGATAGCACCGCGATCTGTTCTGCATCCTCCACCGCGCTCAGCCGGTGGCAGACGATGAGGGTGGTGCGACCCTGGCGGGCGGCACGCAGGTGGTGCAGGATCTGGCGTTCGGTTTCCATGTCGACCGCGGAGAGGGAATCGTCCAGCAGCAACACCGGCGCATCCAGAAGGAGCGCCCGGGCGATGGCGATACGCTGCTTTTGGCCACCGGACAAGGTGACGCCGCGTTCGCCCACCAGGGTCTGGTAGCCTTCGGGGAAGCGCAGGATATCCTCATGCACCGCCGCCAGCTGGGCGACCCGTTCGATCTCCGCCGGGCGGGCGTCGGGTTTGCCCAAGGCAATGTTTTCGGCAATGGTGGCGGAGAACAGAAAAGGGTCCTGGGGCACGGTGGCGATCTGGCGGCGCAGGCTGGCCAGCGAGTAGTCGCGGATGTCGCGGCCACCGAGCTCGATGCGTAACCCCTCATGTTCGTACAGGCGCAGCAACAGATTGAGCAGCGTACTCTTGCCGGCGCCGGTATGGCCAACGATGCCCAGGGTGGTGCCGGCCGGCACTCGGATCTGGACGTTTTCCAGCGCCGGCTGGGAGGTTTCGGGATAGATGAAACGGTCGATCCGGATAGTTACATCGGCCGACTTCAGATCCAGCTCTGCCCCCTGGTCGGGAATGGAATCCTGGGTATTCAGTATCTCCTCGATCCGCCCATAGGCTGCGCGCCCCCGCTCCACCAGATTCAGGGTCCAGCCAAAGGCGAACATGGGCCAGATCAGATAGCCCAGGTACATGGTGAAGCTGGTGAGTTCGCCCAGGGTGATCCGACCCTGCACCACCAGCCAGGCGCCGAAGCCGATGCTTAGTAAATAAGAAGCGCCCACCGTCAGGCTGATGGTGGGGTCGTAGAGACTGTCGGTGTGCGCCACCCGAAGGTTGGCTTGTGCCGTGCTGCGGGAGATGGCGCGAAAGGCGTCGGCTTCGGCCTGCTCGCGGCCAAACGCCTTGATCACCCGCACCCCGGACAGGCTTTCCTGCACCTTGTCGTTGAGTTCGCTGAACTGACCCTGGGCGTGGTGGAAGGACTGGTGCAGCCGGTTGCCGTAGACATACATCAGATAGGCCATCAGCGGCCAGGGTAGCAGGGCCACCAGGGTCAATTGCCAGGAGATGGTCAGGGTCATGACCGCCAGCACCACCAGGCCCGAGAAGGCACCGTCGATCATCGCCAGCACGCCTTCGCCGGCGGTCATCTGTACCGCCTCGATATCATTGGTGGCGCGCGCCATCAGGTCGCCGGTTTTGTAGCGCTGGTAGAAGCTTGGCGAGAGCTGGGTCAAATGGCGGTACAGGCGTTGCCGGAGCAGCGCGGCCAGGTTCAGGGACGCGCTGTAGAGAAAAATCCGCCACAGCACCCGCAGCCCATAAATCCCCAGGGCCACCGCGACAATGCTCGCGCAGTAGAGCCAGAGCTGGCGGCTGGTCAGCGTCTGCTGGGCAATGGCGTCCACCAGCATGCCGGTGAGCTTGGGCGGAATCATCACCAGCCCCGCCACCACGGCGAGCGCGATCATCGCCGCCACATAGCGCCGCCATTCCAGGCGAAAGAACCAGGCTAGTTGAATAAAGATCGACACAGAAACTCCGGATATGGACAGGTCAGGATCAGAAAAGAGCGCAACGGGGCAGCATAGCAAAACCGTTCGAGGCTGCCGATGGGTGAAATACCGCCGATCACAGACTCTTCGGCAGGGCTTTCTATGCTCCAGACTGTGAACTAGTCGAAAATTATGTGAAGGCGTTATTCTAGTGCTAGTGTGTCTGTTGGCTGGTCTAGTGGCAAATTCCAAAGCTGCCGATTTTTAGGTAATCTTTGGCCATGCTGCGCATGCCCTATGCACGGGGGATCGATTGCCGATTTGACGGCATCGCATCTCGACGACAGCTTCACGTATTTTTCACACCGCAATCGTTAGTCAAATCGTCTCCAGCCTCGACGGACGCATCGGCCATCGTGCCTTTCTGCGTCGGCGCGGCGCAAGAATCGAGCGACCACTGCGGGGTTGCCCAATTTGTTTTTAAGCAGGTATAAAAAATGGCATTCGACTATGGGTCAATTGACCTGGGACTTCGTAACCCGTTCAAGAAAGAAGGGGTCGTAACCGCCATAAGAGGCACTATTCAGACGCTCGTAGGCCTTTATTTGCTGGTTCAGGCGGCTGGTAGCGTAAAAGAAGATGCAGCTCAGGGTTGGATACTGGTGGTATTCGGTCTCTTCCTGTTGGGGGGCGGCGTGAAAGCTCTGGGCGGAGGCATTTTTGCCACACTGCGCTATTTTGTAGGCCGTAACCATCCGACGTCCTTGGCGCAGAATTTCAGCAAATCCGAAACGAGCACAGCCCAAGAGGAAAAACGCTATACGGCCTACAATGCAAAGAGCCTGGAGGAAATGCTGGTTGGCCGGAAAAACTCAACGTTCGTTGAGCCCAAAGGCTTTCTCGCGCGCTTGCTGCATAGTTTGTTTCCTAAGCTGTTGTTTATGCCTTACCCCGTTCGGAACATGGCCCAGAGGATCTTTGGCGCCTGGGTAAAAACGCTCACGGCTGTTGTTGCCTATGGGTTTGTTGCCTTCGTAACCCTGGCGGGTTTTGCCGGCGACGCCGGTGAGTTGGTGTTTCCGGTATATTCGGCTTTGTTACTGTTCTATTTGGTCTTCGTCTGGAGTGCCACCGGCAAGCGACTGTCCAGAGCACCGGAGCTGGCCGTTGAATCTCTGGGCGGGGCTGACTTTGTAAAAGTGGTGGCGGTGTCTATTGTCCTGCCGGTAGTCATTGGCCTGGGACTCTCGTGGTTCCTGAACCAGAGCAACACCCAGTCCACTGTGATTGCTGATGCGCTGGCAGCCGTGCCGAGCTTGCATCCCACGGCTTATTTGATCGGCATTTTTGTTGTTGCATCGCTCGTCAGCGTACTCGTCGGATTGCTGCTTCGTCTTCGGATTGCCCACGCCAAGCCTGTGGCTGAGGTTTCAGAACTTCGGGAAAACTGGCAGGAGTCGGTCCATCCCAATGAGATCTTCATTAACCTCGACAACCTTGTGATGGCGAATCGGCGCTATAAGGAAGTGCCAAATCGGGTCTATCGTGAACTGGATCCTCAGTTACAGGAACAGGTACAGGGAAAAGGATCTTTCAGGGGTGAAATGATTCAGGAAATTCAGCCGAAAGTGAGAGAGCTGGATTTGGGACCTGTCTTCCACAAAGGTCGATTGGCGTCATTGGTTGCAGGCAACGCGCTTCATATCGTGGCCGTGTTACTGACCCTGTTTCTTGCGTACTCTGTTGTGAACATTTTCCAGTTTGTGGCCGCCCAGCCAGAGGCATGGAAGGTTGAGAGTTTGGGTTCCCGTGAAACGATTGAGTTTCTGGGCTTGGTGATGAGCGCAATACACTTGCTGCTGTTAGGCTTTCTATGCAAGTCCTTTGCAAATATTCTGGCTAACGCGGCCCACCTTTTTTATGCTGAAATTCAGTTTGAGTCGCTCTTGGTTTACTTCAAATGCGAAGGCACTTTTACCGAGTCAAAAATTTCTACGGGAACGGGAATCCACGACAGCACTCGATCCGAAAATACGCTCGTGCGTAGCAGTATCACGCCCTGGGTCGTTGTCTCACGAATTATTACGACAACCTTCGCTTCCACAGGCATGCGGAACCTGGAGCATCCCCGGCACATTCTTGAGATGTATAAGTCCGATGAGGAGCTGCAAGCGATTCGCAATGATGTAATCGCATTTTTGAAAGATCGGGAATCGATTGCCTCGATTACCAGCCAGCGTGACCTGGGCAATGCCTCGCAAATTTACCAGCTTAACCAGCAAACCCGTGCAATCCCTGAAACACAGCGGATCGAGCAGGACGAGGCGGCAGCCGGTTATCTGCGTCAGGAGAGTGAGCAGCGTATTGACGGACCCAAGGCCGATCCGGTTGCTTAGGCGCGACGTGCGGAAAGGTCTGAGCACGTAAACAGGAGCGAGTAAACACGACATCCATGCTTTCGCCGTCGAGAGGCTGGATGTCTGACGCTTTAAATAGAGCCCGTGAATGGTTATGGACGTTTTATGGAAAAGTTTCTTGAACAGTTAATGTACTCCGCCCGCTGGATCCTGGCGCCGATTTATCTTGGGCTGAGCCTGGCCTTGATCCTTCTGGGGTTGAAGTTTTTCCAGGAAATTTTTCATGTGGTGCCGATCATTTTCGAGATGGCGGAGGCCGACCTGGTTCTGTTGATCCTATCGTTGATCGACATCGCCCTGGTGGGCGGGCTGTTGGTGATGGTGATGATCAGCGGCTACGAGAACTTCGTGTCGCAACTGGATATCGACGAAGGTCAGGAGAAGCTGAGCTGGCTGGGCAAGGTGGACTCCGCCACGCTCAAGTCCAAGGTGGCGGCCTCCATCGTCGCCATTTCGTCCATTCACCTGCTGAAAATCTTCATGAACGCGGCCAATGTGCCGGATTCCAAGCTCATGTGGTACGTGATCATCCACCTGACATTCGTGGTGTCCGCGTTTGGCATGGGCTATCTGGACAAGATCACCAAGCACTGAGCGGTCCGAAGTCGGGCGCTTACCGTCTTGCGTAGTCGACGCAATAGCTTTTGGCAAGCAAAAGGTGTCGACTGCGTCACAAATTTTTAATCCAAAACAGGTAGGATCTGCATCCCTTTGCGCTGGTACGAAAGAACCAGAAGCGCTCTCTTTTGTCGATCCGACGATCTCTAGGAGTACGTGTCGTGGTGTCAGGGATTCCCTTGGTTCCTTTATCTTCCGATCGACCACCTTGCCTGCGGTTTCTTGAAGCGATTCATCTCAGGTATAGCCCTCTGAGGCATATCTCTCTGAGATAGCGAGACAGCCGGGCCTGCCGCCCTAGCTCCGCCATCACCCTGACTAACGAACCTGATCATGAGATCCGGTTTCGCATGCTTTTTCTGCTCTAATTGA
>CAYXVO010000211.1:0-5565 GCA_964467875.1 uncultured Pseudomonadales bacterium
GGCACTGCATCAGGTCACGGTCGTGATGAGCGACCGCGGCATTCCCGCCAGCTACCGCCACATGCATGGCTTTGGTTCCCACACCTACAGTTTCTGGAACCGGGACGGCGAGCGCTTCTGGGTCAAGTTCCACTTCCGCACCCAGCAGGGCATCAAGAATCTGACGGATAGCGAAGCCGCCGCCGTGATCGGCAACGACCGTGAGAGCCATCAGCGCGACCTGTACGAAGCCATCGAGCGCGGCGATTTTCCGAAGTGGACCATGTACGTCCAGGTCATGCCGGAGACCGACGCCGAGAAGGTTGCCTATCACCCCTTTGATCTCACCAAGGTTTGGCCCAAAGCCGATTACCCGTTGATCGAGGTGGGCGAGTTTGAACTGAATCGTAATCCGGAAAACTTCTTTGCCGATGTGGAACAAAGCGCCTTTGCACCGAGCAACCTGGTGCCAGGTATCAGCGTCTCACCAGACAAGATGCTGCAGGCGCGCCTGTTCAACTACGCCGACGCGCAGCGCTACCGCCTGGGCGTGAACTACCAGCAGATCCCGGTGAACGCCGCGCGTTGCCCGGTACACAGCAATCACCGCGATGGCCAAGGCCGGATCGACGGCAACTACGGCAGCCTTCCCCACTACGAGCCCAACAGCTTTCATCAGTGGCAGGAGCAACCGGAATACCGCGAGCCGCCCCTGAAGATCAACGGCAACGCGGATATGTGGAACTTCCGCGAAGACGATGACAACTATTTCAAGCAGCCCGGCGATCTGTTCCGACTGATGACCCCGGAGCAACAACAGGTGCTGTTCGACAACACCGCACGTGCCATGGGCGATGCCCCGGACTTCATCAAGCAGCGCCACATCGACAACTGCGCCAAGGCGGATCCGGCCTACGGTGCGGGCGTGGAAGCAGCCCTGCGCAAGCTCGGCACCTTTACCGGTAACAACAGCTAAACTAAAGGACGAGTCCGCAAGTAAAGTGCGGGCTCGCCCCAGACTGTCCTGAAAGCTGTAACGGCCCGAGTCTAGCGGGCCTTTTCGTTTAGCCAATAATCACGCTGACACCTTTTCCTACCCTTTTCCTCCCCTCCTTTTCCCCCTTCAGCACCCTGACGCCTCAGAACACATCGTTCAAAACGCTGTTGTGAACGTTTGCCAACCATAATCCGGAATTCTGCTCTATAGTCTAAAAAGGCAGTTTTCAATTTTGGCAATACAACCCGGAACCTCATGGTGACCAGATCAGACTGGCTTTCAGGCTTCAACCGATTGGCGAACCGCGCGCAAATCGCGCGCGGTCTGTTATTGACTTGTCTGGTATTCGGGTCGGATTTGAGCTGGGCGACGCAAACACTCCGGGTTGGCCTGTATCAGAACCTCCCGAAAGTGGGCCTCTCGGAGCACGGCAAACCCGAAGGCATTTACGTGGATACCATCCAAGCCATTGCCGACGCCGAGGGCTGGCGCATCGAGTATGTGCCTGGCACCTGGCAGGAAGGCTTGACCGCGCTGGAGCAGGGCCAGATCGACCTGATGTCGGACGTGGCCTTGACCACCGAGCGCGAGGACATATACGCCTTTCATCAGGAACCGGTGCTGTCCAGCTGGAATCAGATCTATGCCCGACGGGGCGATAACATTCGCTCCTTACCGGACCTAGACGGTAAGAAAGTCGCCGTGCTCGCAGGCTCGGTGCAGGAGATCGAGTATCGCCAGATGATCGCCGGATTTGGCCTGCGCGGAGAACCGGTTCCACAGCCGGACTATGAAGTGGCCTTCAAGGCTGTGAGCGAAGGCCTGGCGGACGCGGTGATCACCAATCGGTTTTATGGCCTTCGTCATGCCGCCGCCGCGGGCCTGGAAGACACCGCCATTGCGTTTTCCCCCACCAAACTCTATTTCGCCGCCCGACGGGATATCGACCCGGCCGTGCTGGCGACTATCGATCGCCACCTGCGAACCCTGAAACAAGATCCTGACTCCACCTATTTTCGGTCTCTGCAGCATTGGATCGGGGAGAGCAGCCCTGTTGTCATTCCGGCCTGGCTGCCGTATGCCCTGGGAGGGGGCTTACTGGCACTGCTGGCCAGCGCCGCCTGGGTGAGCCTGTTACGGCGCCAGGTCGCGGCCCGCACGCGCATTCTGCAACACAAAAACCAGGAAAACGCCCGGCTTTACGAAGCCGTGCGCACGCATGCCGATGAACTGGAGATTCGAGTAGCCCAGCGCACTCAGGATCTGTTGGAAAGCAATCACGAACTGGAACAGGCCAAGGTGGCGGCGGAGGCGGCCGACCGCCTCAAGTCGGCGTTTCTGGCCACCATGAGCCATGAATTACGCACGCCGCTCAATTCCATCATCGGCTTCACCGGCGTTATCCTGCAGGAGCTGGCCGGACCACTGAATCCCGAGCAGCACAAGCAACTCGGCATGGTGCGCCAAAGCGCGCGCCATCTGCTGGCCCTGATCAACGACGTGCTGGATATCTCCAAAATCGAAGCCGGCGAGCTGACCCTGGCGTCGGACCGGTTCAAGCTGGCGGATTCGGTGCGCAAGGTGGAGGCCCTGACCCGCCCCCTGGCGGAGAAGAAGGGCCTCACACTGTCCGTACAGATGGCCGACGAACTGGTCGACATGGTGGGTGACCAACGGCGCGTCGAGCAAATTCTGCTCAACTTGCTCGGTAACGCGGTGAAGTTCACCGAGTCCGGCTCCATCCAGCTGACGGTGGACCCGCTCATGGACGCGCCCCCTGGAAGCAATGCCCAGGTCGAGCGTCCCGCCGTGCGCTTTCAGGTCAGCGACACGGGGATCGGTATCAAACCCGACGACGTCGACAGCCTGTTCCGTGCCTTTCGCCAGATCGATTCAAACCTGTCGCGCCAGCACGACGGCACCGGCTTGGGCCTGGCGATTTGCCGCAACCTGGTGACGATGATGGAGGGTTCCATCGGGGTGGAAAGCCAATGGGGCCAGGGCAGCCGGTTCACCGTCACCCTACCCCTTGCCACGGCCGGCGGCTGCGCGGCGGCATCGGTTCCGGCGCAGGCGGCCGGCTAAAAAATTTAACACCATGGACAACGAACAATGGATACCAACGACAAGACGCCACCGCCAGTGAACAGGCGCATCCTGTTGATCGAGGATAACCCGCAGAACAGTTATCTGGTCACTTTCCTGCTCGAGCAACGCGGCTGGGACGTCGTGCATGCAGAGGACGGCCCCAGCGGGTTGAAGCTTGCCAGCGAAATCCAGCCGGTCCTGATCCTGCTGGATATTCAGCTGCCCGGCATGGATGGCTATCAGGTCGCCAAGGCACTGCGGGAACAGCCAGCCCTGGACCCTATCCCCGTGATCGCGGTGACATCCTATGCCATGCCCGGTGATCGGGAACGCTGTCTGGCCGCGGGCTGTACTGGCTATCTGGAAAAGCCCATCGATCCCGATACCTTCGTGGTGGACGTCGAACGTTTTTTGCAGCCGGGCTAGAGAGAAGGAAAAGGAAGGTGGAGCTAGGATGCGCGCACTGATTGTCGACGACAAATACGAGAACTGCTATTTACTGCGGGTTCTGCTTCGCGCTCAGGGATTCGACACGGTGGAGGCCGCCAACGGCCAGGAAGCGCTGGCGCAGGCCCAGGCCGAGCCGCCGGATTTAGTGATCAGCGACCTATTGATGCCGGTCATGGATGGCTACACCCTGTTGCGGGAATGGAAGCAGGATCAGCGTCTGCGGCACATCCCCTTTATCGTCTATACCGCCACCTACACCGAAGAAAAGGACCGGCGGCTGGCCCTGCAACTGGGGGCCGACGAGTTCCTCATCAAGCCCATGGAACCAGAGCCCTTCATGGTGCAGGTCAACGCCGTGCTGGACAAGGCACGCCAGGGCGAACTGCAGGCAACCCCTCCCACCGACAACGGACCGGGGACGCTCAAGCTCTACAACGAAGTCCTGATTGGCAAGCTGGAACAAAAGAGCGAGGAACTGGAACGGCGGGTCACTGAATTGACCCTCAGCAATCGCGCCCTGAACGCCTGTGCCAACGGCATCCTGATTCTCGACAATCGCGGCGAGCACAGGCCAATCCAATATGCCAACCCGGCGTTCGAGCGCATTACGGGGTACAGCCAAGAGGCCGTCCTGGGGCGCGATCCAACCTTTCTGCTCGGCGTGGAACGCCAACAACTGGGCATGGCGGAACTGCAGGCCGCGATGCGCGAGGCGCGGGAATGTCACGTGGTGCTGCGCAACTATCGCAGCGACGGCAGCCTGTTCTGGAACGATCTGACCCTGGCGCCGGTGCTGGACGGCCTGGGCAAGGCCAGCCACTTCGTGGTGATCATCGACGACATTACCGAGCGCAAACGCTACGAGGAAGAACTGGAGCGGCAAAGCAACTGGGACGCGCTGACCGGCCTGGCCAACCGCAACCTGCTCAACGACCGGATTGAACGGGCCATCGCCGCGGCCCGGGAACAGCAATGCAGCGTTGCCCTGCTGTTGCTCGATGTCGATCAATACAAACGGATCAACGACATCCTCGGCCACCGGGCCGGCGATGCCCTGCTGCGCCAGTTCGCCGAATGTCTGCGCGGCGGCGTGGGACCTCAGGAAACCCTGGCGCGCCTGAGTAGCGACGAATTCGTGGTGGTGTTGCCGCAGATCCATGACGCCATGGAGGCAAGCCAATGCGCCCAACGCATTCTCGAACGCCTGCGGGGTAAATCGTTTCAGATCGAAGAGCATGTCATTCAGGTCAACGCCAGCATCGGCATCAGTCTTTATCCCGACGATGCGATCAATGTCGAAAACCTCCTGCGCAATGCCGACGCCGCCATGCACCAGTCCAAGGAAGCCGGACGCAAACCGTTCTGCTTTTTCACGGCCGACATGAATATCGAAGCCAAGCGCAAGCTGGAGCTGGAATCACGCTTGCAGCATGCCTTGCGGCGCAAGGAGCTCGTGCTGCTGTACCAGCCCTTGATCGATCAGACCAGCGGTCGGATTACCGGCGCCGAAGCCCTGATCCGCTGGTGCCCGGAGCCGGGCAAGATGGTATCGCCGCTGGATTTCATTCCACTGGCCGAAGAGACCGGTCTGATTCTGCCGATTGGCGAGTGGGTTCTCGGCGAGGCCTGCGCGCAAGCCGCCCGCTGGCAGCGGGCTGGCCATGAGATCTGCGTGTCGGTCAACCTCTCGGCGCGCCAGTTCAGCGACCGCAACCTGGCCGCGGTGGTGGAGCGGTGCCTGAGGGAGACCGAATTGGCGCCCGGCCTGTTAAAGCTCGAAATCACCGAAACCGCGATGATGGAAAACCCGGAACTGGCGACCCGCATCGTGGAGGAATTGAAAAGCCTGGGCGTCAGTATAGCGATGGACGATTTCGGCACCGGCTATTCCTCCCTGTCTTATCTGCGACGCTTTCCCTTCGACCAACTCAAGATCGACCGCTCTTTCGTGGCCGATATCGCCGAGCACCCGGAAAGCGCGGTGATCGTGTCGGGCATCATTCGCCTCGCCAACAGCCTGCGCCTGCAGACGGTCGCCGAAGGCGTGGAAA
>CAYXVO010000212.1:0-5515 GCA_964467875.1 uncultured Pseudomonadales bacterium
CGACCTTGCCAAGGTCGGGGTCGCGAGTTCGAGTCTCGTTTCCCGCTCCAAATTTTTTCATCAAAATCTTCTTTTCTCCTCGATTGATCTCGCGATTCTTTATGTTCGCCTGAGCCCGATTCGGTTTTCCCGTTGTCGGTGTTTTGTGCATACTTTCGCGTTATTATGAACGACACAAGACCACCGGAACGGGTTTGCCGAGCAAGATCGGCCGGCTTGGTCGACGCTGATGTTCTCTCTGATTCGGATCCTTCCTGCATGACCTTACTGCGTTTTGACAAAGTCTCCCTTGCCTTTGGGCTACAGCCGCTCCTGGATGAGGCAACCTTCAGTGTCGAAGGCAATGAGCGGGTCTGTCTGATCGGGCGTAACGGCGCCGGAAAATCGTCCTTGTTCAGTTTAGTCACCGGCCTGCAACAGCCGGACAGCGGACAGGTTTGGGTTCAGCCAGGCGTACGAGTCGGATACCTGCCGCAGGATTTGCCCGATGCCGATGACCGCCTTGTCTACGATGTGGTGGCCGATGGCTTGCCGGAAGTCGGGCAGTACCTGCGGGAGTATCACCATCTGCTGCAGCAAAAAGACCAGATGGACATGGACCGCCTGGGGCGGGTCCAGCAGCAGTTGGAGGCGCTGGACGGATGGGCCATGCAGCAAAAGGTCGATGCCATCATCACGCGCCTGGAGCTCCCCGGCGACAAGCGCATGTCGGAGTTGTCGGGCGGTTGGCGCCGCCGTGTCGTGTTGGGGCGGGCACTGGTCTCGTCACCGGATATCCTGCTGTTGGACGAGCCAACCAACCATCTGGACATACCCGCGATTCAATGGCTAGAGAAGCAACTGCTGCAGTTCAATGGTGCCCTGTTGTTCATCACTCACGACCGGTCTTTCTTGCGGCGCATGGCAACGCGTTTACTGGAGCTCGATCGCGGGCATCTGACTTCCTGGCCTGGTAATTACGACCGCTTCCTGGAACGCAAAGAGGCCTGGCTTGCCGAGGAACAGCGCCACAACGATTTGTTTGACAAAAAGCTGGCCCAGGAGGAAGTGTGGATTCGCCAAGGCATCAAGGCCAGGAGGACCCGTAACGAGGGCCGCGTGCGTGCACTGCAGAGCCTGCGGGAGGAACGGACCCAGCGGCGTGAGTTGCAGGGTAAAGTGCGCCTGGGCCTGGACGAGGCGCGTAAGTCCGGCAAGCTTGTGGTTGAGGCCGAGCACATGGAGTTTGCCTATCCTGGTGTCGCACCCGTTATCCGGGATTTCTCCGGCGTAATCATGCGCGGTGACCGGATTGGCCTTGTCGGCAAGAATGGCGCAGGTAAAACCACCTTTCTAAAACTTATTCTGGGGCAATTAGAACCGACCTCCGGCAGTATTCGTCATGGTACCAAGCTTGAGGTGGCCTATTTCGATCAGCTGCGCGGCCAGTTGGATCTAGAAAAGACGGTGATTGAAAACCTCGATGACGGGCGGGAGTTTATTGAAATAAATGGCCAGCAACGTCATGTGATTGCCTATCTTGAGGACTTCCTGTTTCCTCGGGAGCGTATGCGCACGCCAGTGAAGGCCTTGTCGGGCGGGGAAACCAACCGTCTGCTGCTTGCCAAGCTCTTTAGCAAGCCTGCAAACACCCTGGTGCTGGATGAGCCGACAAACGATCTCGATATCGAGACCTTGGAGCTGCTGGAGGGCATTCTGTTGCAGTTTCAGGGAACGGTGCTGTTAGTGAGCCATGACCGGGAGTTTCTCAACAATGTCGTCACCAGTACGGTGGTCTTCACCGGTAATGGTTCGGTGGAGGAATTCGTCGGCGGCTTTGATGACTGGATTCGCCAGGGTGGAGGATTTGAGACCCTGGAACAGCCCAGGGGAGAGCCCGAACCTGTGAAAGCAAAGGCGGCGGAGGTGCCTTCCAAGGCCGGGATTTCCGCGCCCATGGCCGCCGCACCCGCAACACCCCGGAAGAAGCTCAGCTACAAGCTGCAGCGTGAGCTGGAACAGCTCCCTGGCCAGATCGAGACGCTGGAGGCGGAACAGGCGGCGTTGCAGCAGCAAACGCAGGATTCGGCGTTTTATCAGCGTGACCCGGTAGAGGTGACGCGTATCCTCAATGAGCTGGCTGAGCTCGAGTCGCGTTTGAATGTCGCGATGGAGCGTTGGTTGGAGCTTGAGGCCGAGCAGCAATAAATCGGCAATAGGGCGGCAATTAGAGCAGTCATAGAGCAGTCATAGAGCAGTCATAGCGCAGTCATAGAGAGTCATAGAGTAGCAAACAGGGCAGCCATAGAGAGGGTGCTGGAGGCAGCATTAGAGACAGCAAGCGCGAACCCTCCTAGAAGGTCGCGCTGCACAGTCGTTTGCATGCCATATTGTTCGCTTGCGCTGATCGCGGTGGTCTACACTGAAACAAGTTGGCCACATCGTCTGCAGAGAGACGGTTCCCCTACGACGTATCAAATAAGATGTAGAAGGGTCGCACGACATTATGAAGGTGAAGTACGAAGTCCGGTTTGCGGACGGTTCGATCTGGGAGCACACCGTCAATACCGAACGCAGCGAACTGGGGAAGGAGGAGCCAACGGCTACCCCGGCGGCCTGGACGCGCCTGGCTCATTGTCGTTGCAGCAACTGTCCATTGGTTGAGAGTTCCGACGCGCAATGTCCTGCGGCACGGGATCTGCAGCCTGTGGTCACAGCCTTTGGTCAGCAGGTGGCCTTTCAAAAGGTGGACGTGCAGGTAATCACCCCCGAGCGAACCTATAGTAAGCGGACCGGTTTGGAAGAAGTGTTGCGCTCTTTAATGGGCCTGGTGATGGCAACCAGCGAGTGTCCCATTCTGCGACAGTTACGTCCCATGGCGATGCACCATATGCCATTTGCCACCAATGACGAATTCATTCTCCGGTCGGTATCGATTTACCTGACCCAGCAGTACTTTATCCAGCGCGCCGGGGGTAAGCCGGATTGGGAGCTGAAGGGGCTGGTTGAACGCAACCGGCAGCTCCAGTTGGTCAACCAGGCATTGTGGCAACGGATCCATATGGCCTGTCAGAGTGATTCCAATCTCAAGGCGCTTTTGAGTTTCTTTTCAATGGCGTCCAGCGTCAGCTTTTCTCTGGAGGCCCAGTTGCAGAAGTTGCGCACCTCGTTTGAGTCCGGCGACTGGACCGTGCCGCCCGTGTAAGTGAGGCGGCCAGTCAGTAAGCGTTGGCCGGCGCCTGTGAATCTGTCCTGCTAGCGCCCGTCCAAGGCCAGCTGCAGCGAGTCTGGCGCGGGCAGGATTATTCCTGGCACGCTGGGCGGACTCGAACGGCCAATACATCACAGCAGGCACCGTGCAGAGTCGCGCTGGCGGTTGATCCTAGCAGCAACTGTAGGCCGTGGCGGCCGTGACTACCCACCACCACGAGATCCACGCTCTGTTCCTCGGCAAAGCGGTGGATTTCGTTTTGTGTGCGCCCCACCAGTACGTGCGTGTCATCCGGAGCAACTCCTACACGGCGTGCCATTTCGCCCAGCTGTTTATGGGCGTGCGCGTCGAGTTGCTGCTGAATTTCTGTCAGATCCATCGGGATGTCACCGCCATAGGCATACCCAAGTGGCTCGATGACATGAACCAGGCTGAGGCGGGCGCGATTGGACTGGGCGAGTGCGGCCGCACGACTTAGAACCTGCTCGGATTCCTCACCTAGATTGAGTGCAACGAGAATGTGGGTGTATTCGCTCATAAGTCCCTCCTTGATTGGAATGCCGCTGGTGTCCGGAGTCAGGCTGTCTGGTCAGCCGCTTTCCCCATTCTAAACCCGTCGCCACTGCCTGGACTTGACCCAGGTCTATTCCTTGCGATGCTGCGTCTGCGTTTTGCACGGCCGTGACTGTTCTCTGCAATGGTGCTCTTTGCGCTTCCATTCTTTGCAATGCCACTCTTTGAACTGCTACGTCTACTCCCTGGGATGAGGGTGGTAGCATAGGGGCGGAAGCAGGTATGGAGAGAATGAATGATTCTGGCCGTGGTGATGATTGTTTTGGCACTGGTTTTGGTTGGCGGTTCCATTTTCTGGTTGCTGCCGAGTCCTGCGGAGCGGCGTCGTATGCACCTGCGGGAGCGGACACTCGCGCAAGGTGTTCGTGTGCGCGAGGCGCGGGAGGAAATGAAAGAGTGGGGGATTGACCCCAGGGATCTGGGAATGCTCATGCAGTACCACTTGTATATGCCAGAGAGCAAGGCGGGGCGTTGGCGACTGGTCAATCCAGATCCCGTCGTGCAATTGCAGGTGCCCGAGCAGGAGCAGTCGCGAGTGAAGGCTGGTATTGAGGGGAGTTGGTCGGAGTTGCCTGCGGATTTGGTGGTCTGGGAGCGGCGGGATCAGCGGTATGGGTTCTACTGGTTTGAGCGAGGAGACCAGGCGCAGCTGGATCGGGCGCTCGATATGCTGAAGCGGGTGGCTGAGGGGCTTTGATAGAAGAAAGGGTCTGGTCGAAGACAGTGTCTCTGGGTGTCGGCCATATGCGGACACCCAGAGGGGGTTCTTATACGGAGCGTTTAGAGCGCCATATAGATCTTTTCCAGCTCAAGCAGCTTATCAATGATCCGCCGGGAGTAGAGGTTGGCGGCATAGGCTACGGTGTCTTCATTGAAGTTGAGGTAGGAGCCCTTGATAAAGCCCCACTGCGCTGAAATGCTGTCAACCAGCTTATGGGTGTTGGCATTGCTGCTGGTGGCCTTTTGCAGGCTATCCAATTGCTCAGAAAACTGTTGGGCCAGAACGTCGATGGGCTCTTCTGTCTTGGCGCCCTGAACCGCCTGAACCACGGTTGAAGCTGAGCGCGCGGCATATGCAGTCATGATCTGTTCGATCTTCAGCGTTGCCTTGCGAACCTGGTCGACCAACGGCTTGGGCTGAACGCCTGACACCTGTTTCAGTTGCTCACTGGTATTCTCCAGTGCATTTACGAAGTCAGCATTCGCCTGAGCCATGTCCACCACCATGCGAAGATCCGCAAAGCCCTGTTTGGCGACGTCGCGCCGATTGGTGTCCAGCAAGCGCCCAAATGTTTTCCATTTGTCGCGGACTTGTGTCCACTCCGTTGGCAGTTCCTTGATGCCTGGGGCGCTGTCGATCTGCTTGAGCAGGCCGCCGAGTTCCTGAAGCTTTCCGCTGGTTTCGGCTGCAATGGCCTTATCACCCGGCGTCATGCTGTAGCTGTAGTAGGCATTGATCGCCAAATACGCCTCTACCTTTGCCTTGTGAAGGGCTGACAGTACGCTGTTCGCTTCTTCCTCGCTGATGGTCGCCGCCGTGGCACTTACCGGTGAAACGAGAACACTGAACATCAGCACGAGTTGCGACAGTAAGGCTGGGCGTATTAGGTTCGAAAACCGCATGGAGCTGCTCCAAAATCTGCTTTTAGTTGGGTCGGTGTAGATCGTTGGCTCATCGGATCCCTGCCGCAGCGCTAGCCGGGCGCCTTCGTACAGGGTGTCCAGGCGACAAGAAGCCGTTTCTAAGGATAG
>CAYXVO010000213.1:0-5495 GCA_964467875.1 uncultured Pseudomonadales bacterium
TCCATGGTCGCACTCTTTGGCGAAACGGAGTTTCCCATAAACGAAACCAAGGAACTTGGCGCACTGATTGACTCCGTAAGAAACGTTATCGAGAACGAGGCATATCGAACTGTCATCTAAAAGCACATAGACCGAAGCGCCCTAAAGCGCCTGGCTTTCGATCTCATTGCTGCCCTGAGGGATGCCGACCTACTAATAAAGAAAAAAGAGTTCGTGAACCGAGCAACCGCAGAAGTCAAACAACTCCTGCAGGTTAAGACTTCAGCCACGCAAGTTAAGAACGTTGACCTATATCACGTCACCTTAAATAAGAAACGCGTTGAACGCTTCCGTGAGATCGCGAATTTTCTGCGAACGCAGACAATAATCTTTCAGGACACGATTCAAGGGTATCGCATAGAAGCCAGGAGAGAGGCATTCTCCACCACATCGGAAGTGAAGCGCGCCAGCGGAACTGCGCTTTCCTTCCGGGAATGCTTCGCAAAATACAGGGACGCTTACGACTACCTTCGCAGCCTTGACGAATTGGAAGGACTGCCGAAGGATCTAATCCACAAACTCTTTGCCAAGATTAGCTATCGCGTATTGAATCGCGACGGTTTCGAAGTTTCTGGCGGCGAACGATCCGAGTTTCGACTTCTGCAGGAGATCAAGGATGCACAGAACTACGAGATCCTCTTGATCGACGAACCTGAGTCTTCGTTTGACAACCTTTTCTTGAAAGGTGATCTCAACAAGCTAATCAAAGACATCGCCAACACGATGCCCGTTGTTGTTGTGACCCATAACAGCACCGTTGGCGCCTCCATCGGCGCCGACTACGTCTTGTATACATCCAAGTCTGCCAACAATGGATCCATAGAGTACCGCGTGTATGGAGGCCGCCCTAGCGACACATCGCTGAAGTCCGCCGACGGCTCTTCCATTCCGACGCATTCTGTCCTGATGAACTCCCTTGAAGGGGGCGTAGACGCATATGAAGGAAGGATGAAGTCATATGAAGCTGTTAAGGATTGACAATTCCGCCGCCGAGTTCCTGTCTAAGGAAGGCGAGTACAAGTTTGTCGACAAATTGACCAAGGAGGATCTACTTTACTTGGTCGACCTCGCACTTAGCGATGAAGACGCTTCGTTTGACGAGTACACCGAAGATGCCCTGAAGAACCAAGCTCACCAGGTTGTCTACAAGAGCCTTCTCCAAAGACTGTCCGACTTACACCGTCGTCGAAAGGATTTTAGCGACGCTTCAGCGCGCCTTTATCTCGCAGAGTACGAACGCTACCGGGACGGTTGATTTGCAGCCGCGAGATAGCCACCATGCCTCGCTCTGACAGCCGACTCAACAGATGAGTTGCTGGGATACGTACTAGCGACGCTTCTCAGATCTTGTCTCACCCCGTTACATTGAGGACACGTTGGATCGCAGTGTATTGGGTGGCGCTTGCCTTCTTTGCAGCGCACGGGCCCCTCATCACTGCCACAGAATATTAGCTGTAGAGTATCTGAAGGAGGAGTCGGGTGAAGTTCACATCACACACCTCAAGAGTGGCGATAATTATCGATCAATTGACTCCGCGCCACCTCCATCACACTTATTTGATGATGGCACAGATGGAGGTCACCCTCTGAGAGTCTCTATTTACTTACCGAGATGATGGCCTGAGCAACCAAGCGCCCTACGGTCCATCTCGAGCTGGCTCACGTGCAGGTCTTGCGATCGGCCTTCACCTGCATCTCGGTGCCCGCGCGCACGTTTACCTTGTTGGCCGTGACCTTGCGGTACGCGCCATTGCGGAGGAGCACAACTGGCGAACCCGAACCCTGTTCATCAAACACGTTGCTTCTGCTTGATGGAAGGACTAGAACGCCCCATGCCCTCGTGGCAGTCTTCAACTGCTGCTCAGATCCGAAGTTCCGTTCAACCTTTTCGGAAGCCTCCGGTACCCTTTTATGCCCCCTGGCTTGCCCCCCCCCACCGCCCAGAGTCGCCCTGAGAAGGTGGTCCTTCGCGGCACTTCCGATGTCGATCGGTTGATCGCTTATCTCTTGTCACACATAAAGCCTCCTCGAATCGAGGTTTGCATGGACAAGATTTCCGACCTGGAATCCGCTCGCGCCCAGCACGACCTGAGGCTCTACTCCGAGAAATGCAATTGCCTTCTTGGAGAAGTAACCGGCGGACTGACGTTCCTGATCGGCGGGTATCACGCATGGCTTTCCGCGCGCGGGGACTGGCCAAATCTACTGCCAGTGGTGACTGCTACAGCGTGCATCGCGCTACTCGGGAAAGCCATCGAAGTCGGCTGGTCCAGGTACAGGATGATTTGCGTCCTTCGCTACTTACGCGGGCGGCTTTCAGGGTCAATTGCAGCACCTGCTATCGCCAACCCGCCATTGCCTGTTTCTGAAATACGGAGTCGCGCAGGACGATCGCCAGAGCCCGGCATGTCCGTCAGGATCGCTACTTCGCCGAAAAGAGAATCAGGCCCCAAGGCGTACCCGAAAATCCCCTTAAGCAGCACCCGGGACGTCGATCGCCTGATCATCCACCTGGCCACTCACTGGCCCCTTCCTCGAGCCGAGGTTCAGGCACAAGACCTTCCCGCGCTGACCGCCCAACGCGCGCAGACCCGCCTGACGCGCGTGTCGTCCGGCTACAGCTACCTGCCGGCAGCGGTTCTGGCCCTGCTGGGGTTTCTGGGCGGATTCGGTCTCCTGATGCAGCCACCAGACGACCCTGTGCTCTGGAGGATGCGACCCGAGGGCTCAAGCATCTTGTCGGTGTTTGCAGTAACCCTCTGCGGCGGAGCGTTCGGGTTGTTAGCTGAGGCTTCTTGGAAGCGCGTCCAACTCCTGCGGGTGCTGCTGGCCTTGCGACGCCACCTACCCAAAGCGTAGGTCCGGCCTGGCAAGGGTTTACAACGCCTAGCAACGCCACGGGCGTTATAAACCGCTTCCGCGCAGCTCAGCGGCCCGAAGGAATATTGAAGTTGATCGGGATTACGACATGCCCCGCAGACGGAGCACCATCGACCAGTCCTGGAATAAAGACCGTCTCGAAGGCCACCGCCATCGCCACCCCATCGAGCAGATCCGACCCGGAGGAGCGATATACGGCCGCCTCAACCACGCACCCGCTCTCGTCATACCCAACGCGAACCTGCACCGTTCCCATCAGGCTTTCATCGATCGCCTCGGCCGGGTAATGCTTATCCAGATCCGGCACATGACGGAGGCGAGGCTCCGGCTCACCTGGCACGGAAGGCAACTTCGGGCAGGGGCTGGTTCTTGATTTCATAGGCCGAAGACGACCTGCGGCCTCGTCCGCTACATCAACCCGAACTGCCAGCTCCTTGCGCAATTCCTGCAGACCGGCCCACACCTCCCTGCCCCTGATGCTGTTCGGGATGGCATAGGGATCTGCCGTCACGCAGGAGGCGATTTCTTTCTCGAGGTTGTCGCGAACCTCCATGGCCGCCTTGTCCAACGCATTCAACTGCGGCATTGCCCAGTTCCGCTCCGGCTGACCAGCACGATCAAGAAGCGCAACAACCAGGTCACGGTGATAGTCCAGGCTTCTCCGATCCCCCCAGTAGGTGACTATGCGGAAACTCTTGCACGCCTCGACCCGGATCAACTGCTCAACCCGCTCGTGCAGGTCATTGGGAACTAGGTTCTCGCCAGAAAGCCCCCGGGCATCCAGCTCATTGCGGATTGCCTCGAGCTCCCTCATCGCCGGCTTGGCGAAGTAATACCTGGCGTAGTCGTCCGCCATGGTGCGTCCCCAGGGATCGACCGGATTCCCGGAAACCCTGGCGAGCACTTCTGCAGGAAGGTTCACCGCGTTGTCCAGCGCGCGGTTGATGGCGCTGACCGGCCTGGGCTGCAACATCGGCGGCGTTGGGGAAAATGGAAACGGAACCTGCGCCATGGCATGCCCGAGAGGGCAGAACGCAGCCGCCGCCGCAATCAGTACTGACAGCGCGGAAAGATGAGTGAAGGGCTTCACCGGGACACCCTTGGAACAGGGTCGATCGTTGGCGGAAAGTCCCCTGCCTGCGGATGCTCTGTCCGCAGGCAGGATTGCCCGGGTCTTAGCGGCTGACCAGGATGGTGCTCTGCGCCACCAACCTGCCCACCGGCTCCACCACCGGCCCCTGGTGATCCTTATCCGCAATCACCAGCTTCACCCACATCGAACCCTTGTCCTTGAAGTAAGCGTTCTCGCTCGCCTTCCGCAGGGCATCCAGGCTCTCCACCTTCTTGCCTGAATCCGCCTTGGTGAAGCCCGGCAGCTCGAAGATCACCCACGAGCCCTGGTCCATCTCGCGCAGGCTCAGGTTCAGGTCCTTCCTGTCGGTCTTCACCTGCATCTCGGTGCCCGAGCGCACGTTCATCTGGTTGGCCGTGACCTTGAAGTCCGTGCCATTGCGGTGGAGCACGACCGGTGAGCCGGCGCCCAGTTCACCCAGCGTGCCGTTGGGCTTGTTCAGGAACAGGCGGCCCACGTCGCCCGGGCACACGGCGGCGTTCCACGACGTCTCGATGCGGCAGTCATCATCGGTGGTGACGTTATTGTTCTCGCCGTCATGGATGATGATGGAACCGTTCGGGATGCCACCGACCGAGCCGTCGATGTCATAGATCACCGCGGTGCGATAGGCCACACCGCCACGGTTGTCATTGTCGAAGCGCTTGTCGATGTGCGGGAAGTACACCGGCTTGGCATCGACGAACTTGGCGCCCTTGATGGTGTTGTCGGTGGTCACACCCGAGCTGGTGAACAGCAGCCACGACAGCGCGCCGGTCTTGCGCAGCGAGTTGTCCTGGTAGTTCACGAAGGTGGTGTTCACCACGTCGTCGCGATAGTCGTAATACTCATAGCCGCGGATCGGGAAGTCCGGAATCGAGCGCTTCGGCACGCTGCGGCCGATGGCCTTTTCTTCCGGCGTCTCGGGATTGCCGATGTTCTCGGTCTCGCCCACGAACAGCGAATCGATCACCAGCGAGCTGAACGGATCGCGGCCGGCATTGCCCGCCGCATGCGTGAAGCCGATGGCATTGTCCGCCGCCTTGTAGTTGCGGAAGGTGTGCATCTCGCCACGACCCCAGATGCCGCCGTTGCGGTTCTTGTAGGCGGTCAGGTTCTCGTACACCGACTCCAGCGTCTTGCTGTTCGGGTCCGTCGGGTCTTCCTTCGGCATGTGCGAGTTGCCGGTCAGGCCGAAGGTGTTGTCCGCATTGATGTTGCGGTCGAACATGAAGCCGTCGAAGTTCGAGTGGGCCACGTTGCCGCGGAACACGCCCTGCCTGGTGCGGCGCGGCCAGGTGTTCTTGCTGATCTCGGTGTCCAGGAACTGCCCGTTCGGGTGCTCCGGCAGCGACATCCAGAAGCCGTTCTCGTCCGCGCCCGCGGCCACGTTGTCGATGAAGTCATTGGCCGGGTTGGTGATCCAGAACGAGGCCACCGTGTTGTCCGAGGGCAGCAGCGCGTC
>CAYXVO010000214.1:0-5494 GCA_964467875.1 uncultured Pseudomonadales bacterium
GAAGTACCCTCGGCCACGGCAAAGGTGGCGTACGGCAACAGGGTAACGAATTCGCTGAAATTCGACGGCGGTGCGCTGTTCAGGCGGTCGTAGCTGGCCTCTAGGGTATCCACCAGCAAGGTATAGATATGCTCGACCGCACGCTCGTCGGTCCAGCCCGGATTGACCTGCTTGACCTTGTCGACCATCGAGTTCAGGTCGGCTTCGCTGAAAATATCTCCGAGCAGACCCGATTCGATGCTGACCTGAGTGACGGACTGTACCGTCACGTCCTTGCCGATCAGCGAACCACCGACATCAATGGACGAATGTGCCTGGGCGTAACCGCCCAACTGACGATCCACTGCCAGCGCTTCGATACGCACGTTGCCGGCTTTGTCGGCCTGATCGTGACCGGCATCCAGCACTGCACCGGCCTTGATATCGATCTTGGCCTTACTGTGGGATGCAGCAAGGTTTGCTTTGCTCTGACGACTGAGCGCCGCCGCCAACTGATCAGCATCGTCGATCGCACTGCCATCGGCATTGACGGCTTTAAAGCCCAGATCACTGAAAGCTTGCAGCGTGATATTGCCGGAAGCTTGCTGGGAGCCGGCCAGGGCACGGGTATTGATCTTGCCGGTGGATTCCACTGTCAGTTGCGGTGCGTTCACCACTACGCCGCCACCGCCGCCGTCCGCCATCAGCGCGCGCAGTTCACCGGCGATGGCGACGTCCTCGCTGCCGACAATCACAATACTGCCATCCTGACGGACTGCCGCCGTGGCATCCACCAGTCCATCGGTGTTGACCGTGGCCTGGAACACCTGGGCGCCGGCATTCACTTGCGCATTGTTGGCGACCACCGCGCTGGCGGCGAACAGGTTGACCGAGGCGGCGCTGTTGACCCGCCCCTCGATGCTGATAGTCCCGGATCCGGCGTTGTACTTGCCGGCCATCAGATCGGCTGCCAGCGCCGTGCCTTCGGCATCGCCGCCATTGGTCATGGTCGCGGCCAGCTGGCTCATCTGCGAGGCGCTGGGGGTGGTGACCGTCAGACTGCCGACGTTGACCACGCCGGAGGCACCGACCACAAGGCCATGGGGGTCGGCGAAGATGATGTTGCCACCGATGCTACCGTCTTTGAGACCGTTCAAGGTGCCATTGATGACAACTCTGGAGTCATGCACCAGGTTGACCAGATTGGCCTTGCCCGAGGGAACATGAAGGTTGACTGTATTGCCATTGTTGACATTGAAGTCGCCGAAGGAATTGAAGCCGGTATTGCCACGTACGGTATTGGTGGTGATGTCGGTAACCAAGCCGTTGGTGACCATGGACGTAGCTGTGCTGCCCGGTCCGGCATGCAGGGTTATATTGTTGGTCCCCGGCCCGACGGCAGCCCAGGCAGGAACTCCACCAACCCCCAGCAGGACCGCCGCAGCTATACGGTTCAGACGGAAGCCGTCAAAAGATCCGCTGTGTTTCCGGGATTGAGCAATACCATTCGAGCGACTTTTTCTAGCCATGACAGGACGTCCTTGTATTACATGGCTCGCAAAGCGGAACTCCAACGGGGGAGAGTCTGCGACGAACTCATGTTTCCCAGATAAGATTCTTAGCAAATCAAGATAAAAACTATTGCGCCAGATAGCCATAGTCCATTTGGACCGACTTCAGACACCTTGAAGAACGGGAACTGTTGAATGGTCAATATCACTTACGGGTGATACGCGTCTTCCTCCAGCCACCATGACTTGGAAAGGCACCGGTATTTCCGAACAGCATGAACCGAGTGGCCCGATACAGGGCGTGAATGACCGATAGGTGATAACTGCGCGCCTTACGATAGGCCCAAACCCAACCGCGATTATCCCTATTCATCTGAGGTGACCGCCCTGTTCAAAATGATGTTTGTTCGACACCCGGATTGATAGAAGATATCGATGCACGACCTGCCCTCAAGTGGTTTATCATCCATCACAAGTGGGTATACGAGCACGGATGCTCGGATGGCTCGAACGGATCAAGCACGCTGACGGACGCACAGTGGCAAACAGGGAAACCGAGCACTCCATTGCCTGTGATGATTTACTGTCACAACCTTAAACCGTTCCAAGGTCACCCCCAATAGTCCATTTGGACTGACTGCTTGTGCACAGGGAGCTGGTGCGATTGAATGACTGACATGACCTTTCGTCTGCTGTTAATTGATGACCATGCATTGTTCCGTTCCGGCATAGGGATGGTGCTTGCTGCTGGTTTGGGCTTGGGAAAAGTGGACATCTCCGAGGCAGCCTCCCTGGAGCAGGCGCTACTCTTTCCAAGCCGAGAGCTGGACCTGCTGCTGCTTGATGTGCAGCTGCAGGGACTCAACGGCGTGGATGGCATTGCCCTGCTCAAACACAAATGGCCCACAGCAAAAGTTGTGATGGTGTCGGCCGTACAGGACGGGCAGGTGATACGCGATGCGCTGGAGCGGGGCGCCGATGGGTTCATCTGCAAAGCTGAACCGCCAGCGCGCATGCTGGAGCTGGTCACTCAGGTCCTCCGCGGTCAGCCAATGCGGGCAGAGCCCCCGCCGCCAGACGCCCCATCGAGCCCCCCGCCCAGGCTGACACCCCGGCAGTACGAGGTGCTTGACCTGCTCTGTCAGGGCCTGTCGAACAAGATGATTGGCCGCCGCCTGAACCTCTCTGAAAACACGGTGCGCGGCCATGTACAGGCCACCCTGGCGGCATTGCAGGTATCCAGCCGCTCCGAGGCAGCGTTCGTTGCACGTCGTCAGGGATTGATAGTTAATTAAGGATTGACATTGGGTACTCAGGATCTCAACACCCAGCGGGACCGTGATATTCGTGTCGAGCAGGTGCGACTGGTTTTCATTGGAATGAAGAACTCGCTATACCTGGGCACAGCACTCGCACTGGTTCTGCTATTGGCACTTCATACGCCGGAGAACCACCAGCCACTGCTTGTCTGGTTTGCCATGGTGGTGATCGGCCGCGTGCTTTGCGTGAGCTACGCGATGCTGGCGCTGCAGCGTGGCATAACCCCTGACAATACCAGCCAGATAATCCTGCATATGAGCATCATCAAGGTTTTCGAAGGGCTGGCGTGGGGCACGCTGGCCTGGGTTGTCATGGGACAGGGATCATTACCCCAGCAGTTACTGGCGATGGCATCACTGGCAGGGGTCAGCGGCAATGCCGTCTCCCTGCTGGCTCCTGTGTTCCCGCTGTACGTGAGCATGCAGTTCGCCCAGCTGGGGGCGATAAACACCAAATTGTGGCTGATCGAGGGCGACTCCTACTCAATACTGGCCATTGGATGCACGCTATACGTCATCGGCCAGTTCGGCCAGGCACTGTTGGCTCAGCGCACCTCCAGGCAATCGATTGCGCTGCGCTTTGAGAATCTCGACCTGGTAAAACAGTTGAGAATCGAATCCGAACGGGCCGAGCAGGCACGGGCCAAAGCAGAGCAAGCCAACCTGGCGAAATCAAAATTCCTCGCTGCTGCCAGCCATGACCTGCGCCAGCCTGTACATTCCCAGGAGCTGTTTCTTGAGGTATTAGCGCGCAGCGAATTGTCGGCAGCACAACAGAAAGTGCTGAGCAATGCGCGGGCCGCCAGCCAGGCTTCAGCACAGATGCTCAATACCCTGCTGGACTTCTCGCGCATTGAGGCTGGCGTCGTGGAGCCCCAACGCAAAGCATTTCGCCTGCAGCCATTGCTCAACAAACTCGAAAATGAGCTGGGTAGTCTGGCCGACGCAAAGAACCTTGTTTATCGCTGCCGTGAAACACGGCTGGCAGTGGATTCCGATCCCGGCCTGCTGGAGCTGATGCTGCGCAATCTGATCACCAACGCCATTCGCTATACCGAAACAGGCGGATTACTGATCGGTTGCCGCAAGCGCGGTGCGGAGGTGCAGATCGAGATTGCAGACACAGGAATCGGGATTGCACCTGAGCAAAGACAGGAAATATTCCGCGAGTTTCATCAACTGGGTAACCCCGAACGAGATCGTCTCAAGGGACTGGGGCTCGGGCTGGCGATTACCGAAGGCCTGGCCAACTCGCTGGGTCACCGCATCAGCCTGGTTTCGCGCATCGGGCGCGGCAGCATCTTCCGTCTGCATGTACCGATTGCAGACGGCACTCTGAGTGACGACACTTTCCTGTCGCCCGCAGATTCCCCGCTGCAGTCAGAGCGCCTGCACGGGCTGCGGGTTCTGGTGGTAGAGGACGACATGATTGTCCGCCAGGGGATGATGCAGCTGCTGGAAAACTGGGGCTGCGAATGCCGTGCCGCAGGGTCTATCGGCGAGGCACTCGAACAGGTAACGCACTGGCCCGTGCAGGCGCTGATCAGTGATTATCGGCTCCGTGAAAACCAAACCGGCGCCCAGGTCATAATGCAGGTGCGCGAGGCCATTGGTACGCCAGTGCCAGCCTTGATCATCACGGGCGATACAGCCCCGGTGCGCCTGCGCAATGCTCGCGACAGCGGTATCCCGCTATTGCATAAACCGGTATCACCCTCGCACCTGTATCGCGCGTTGATCAATAGCGTGACTGCGGCTCCCAATACGCATCGCAGCCATGCGTTCGCTGGCGAGGAATGACACTGGTACGCCTCAATCACCAGGCCCCGCCGCCAACCAGGCAGCCACCTGCAAACACCGCCTTCGCCGGGCCGTATCGGACTGTTCTCCGAAGGGCTTCAGGCCGACGCCACCTCGACCCGGTTGCGCCCGCCATGTTTGCCGGCATACAGGGCAGCATCGGCACGGGCCACAGCCTCGCTGAGCGCTTCTCCTGCTCGGTGCTGGCTGACGCCGATACTCAGGGTGACCGGGGTATCCAGGCAATACCTGCTCCAGTCATGTCCGGCGACAACCTGACGCACCCGCTCGGCGACCTGCAGCGCCTGCCGGGCGTCCGCATCCGGCAGCACCGCAAGAAACTCTTCCCCGCCCCAGCGTCCGAGGTAGTCCTTATCGCGCAGGGTCACCGTCAGCAGCTGACTGACTTCGCTCAATACCTGATCACCGCAATCATGCCCGTAATGGTCATTGATCTGTTTGAAATGATCGATATCCATCAGCAGAAAGGCCAGTTCAGCACCATTGCTGCACACCCCATTGCCGAGAATTTCCCTGTTGGCCAGCTCAGCCACATGCCGGCGGTTGTACAGTCTTGTCAGCGGGTCGATGGTTGCCATATACCGGAGGCTTGCGTGGGCCTGCTTGACTGTCCGCATGTAATACAGCGACAGGTAGCTGAACATGCCGAACACCACCGAGAGGTTGAACAGGTAGATCCCCTGCAAGGCGCCGGCTGCAATGGGCTGCAGCGGCTCGACAAGGCGAGTGGCCATGTAGAGCACGATATAGAACAGCCACAGAAACAGGACCTCCCCAGCGGCCCTGCGGAATGAGCGGTTTCCGGCAATGAGCGCGGGAATGAACATCAGCAGGTAATAGTAGAAACCCGCCTCCCAGCCGATA
>CAYXVO010000215.1:0-5443 GCA_964467875.1 uncultured Pseudomonadales bacterium
CAGCCAGTCCGGCAAAGGCGGGATTACCTATTTGCTGGAGCATGCCTACGGCCTGGTGTTGCCGCGTCGGGTGCAGGTGGAGTTCAGTGCGGCGGTGAAGGAGTTGACGGATACCGGCGGCACGGAAGTGAAAGCCCATGATATCTGGGACTGCTTCCGGCGGGAGTACCTCGACTTGCAGGGGCCGCTGGCCTATGAGCAGCATCATCTGTTCGAGGCGGACCAGGCCCAAGGCGTGCGGTTGGCGGTACGGACCGCGAGTGGCAACCTGGAGGTGCGCGGGCAGGGCAATGGCCCCATCGATGCAGCCGTGCAGGCGCTCGGCGTTCCCGTGAATTTGCTGGGCTATGAGGAACATGCCATTGGCCAGGGCGCGGATGCTGCTGCCGTGGCCTTCATCGAACTGGGGATGAAAGGTGTGCCCGGCTCGGTGTTTGGGATTGGCATTCATGCCAATATCGTGACTGCTTCGATTCAGGCCCTGTTCTCAGGCGTGAACCGGCTCTATCAACGGGCCGGCGCGGCGGAGCGGGACGCCATGTTGGAGGCACTTTCGCAGGCGAGCAGGGCAGCCTCTGCTTAAACGGACGGGGCACGCGGCACTTGGCGTGCCCTCTCAGCTTCGCTACGTTAAGTAGATACGGCTAAAAGCAGGAGAGGGACCATGTGCGGCCGCTACCATATCGAAGACAGCCAACGCTTACTGGACCTGGTGCAGACACTGGGCCTGTCCAGGCTCCCGCCGCCGCGGCGCAACATCGCGCCTGGCGCGCAGGGGCCGATCGTTTACCAGACCCGCGATGGCCGGGTGCTTGAAGAGGCCGTGTGGTCGCTGCTGATCGAGTCCAAGCCCGACGGTAACGGCGTGCGGCCCAACCCCCAGTGGCAGACCTTCAACGCCCAGTCGCGACGCCTCACCAGCAGTCCTCTCTGGAAGAGTCGATACCGGCATAAACGCGCCATTATTCCCGCCAGTGGCTATCATGAATGGCAACCGCTGGGCGATCGCAAGCAGGTGATGGAGATCCATCCACGCAATGCCGCCATTGCCTTCGCCGGACTCTATGAGCACTGGACGTTCGATGGTGTCGACTACACCTCCTTCACCATGATCACCCTGCCACCCCATCCCCGCTTCAGCCATATTCATGGCAA
Source organism: uncultured Pseudomonadales bacterium (assembly GCA_964467875.1). Lineage (GTDB taxonomy): Bacteria > Pseudomonadota > Gammaproteobacteria > Pseudomonadales > Oleiphilaceae > JAEZAA01. Next base: position 1,156 of record CAYXVO010000215.1, read on the forward strand.
AAGCATCCCATTGATGCTCCAGCCCCAGGATTTCGACCTCTGGCTGGACCCGGATTTTGATCAGGTGGATGCCTTTGCCGATCTCATGAAGCCGCACATCGCGCAGGATCTGGAAGTGGTACCGGTGGACTCACCGAAGCTGCTGCGCCCGGTAGGCGAGCCGGAACTGATTGCGGCGGATTAAGCACCGCCGCATTGATTCGCAAAATGGCGCAAGGCCGGGATTAGCGATTGCGAAACAGAGACACCACGTTGCGATCCGAGGGATCCGGTGCCAGAGGCTCCAATAGATGGGCCAGTTGCGTCAGTTCCGCCAGAAAATCCATGGAAATGCCCAGGTCGTCCAGCAGGCCGCCCAGCGAACTGCCGTACTCCTGAATCAGCAATTGCAGTGCGTTCTCCAGCAGTTCGGCGCGTTCCTCGTGGACCTCGTGGTCCCGTTCCTCGGACTTGGTCTGGCCGGTCTTGCTCAGATACACATTAGCGGTACGGAACTGGGAGGGGGTGATCAGTTGCAGCTGGTTGAGGCTGTAGATAATCGCGCGGGCGCTCACGCCCCAGGCGACCTTGAGGTCGTAGATCTTCTGCCAGTCGATGCGTTCCTGAGGCTGGTATTCCTGGATCAGGACCTGGCGGGGCAGCAAAAAACAGCTGGCGAAATGGTTGGCTTCGTCCTCCTGGCCGCGATCGCCGGATTCGATGCCCCTGTGCATGATGATGTGGCCCAGTTCGTGGGCCAGGTCGAAGCGTAGCCGGGGCCGGCTTTTCTGGGGGTTGAGCACCACGATGGGGCGCTCCCGAAACAGGGACAACGCGTCCACCTTCTGCGACACCGCACCGAAGGTGGTGATGACTCCGCCGGCATGCTCGATCACCCGTGCCACGCTCTTGATTGGGCCCTGGCCCAGCTTCCAGTAACGTCGGCACTCCTGTGCCGCGTCCTCGGCTTCGGCCTTGCTCTGCACATCGATGCCGGGGAAATTCACGTCCGGCAGTTCCAGCAGGCGGTTCAGGGATTCGGCCAGTTTGTTGACCAACGTCGCGCGGGCCGTGCATTCACGGACTGAAGAAATGGGTACCGTGGCGAGCTTTCGAAAATGACACTCTTCGTCTTTGACCAGACTACCCAGTGGCTTTTGGAAAAATCGCTTGTTGACCTTGAGTTCATAGGCCAGGGCATCGAGCAGATCGTCTGCCGGGCTTTTATCGGTGGTTTCGAGCTGCTGAATGTATTGGCGGGTGGTGCCGACCCGGCTGCCGAGATCCTGCAGGGAGAAGCCCGACAACAGTCGGGCCACTCGCAGATTGTCCCCAATAAAGAGGGTTTTGCTCATTTCTTGTTCGCCCGTTTACGTGCTGGTTTGTCCTGAATAAGACTAACTCTAGCAGGCGGCAAGTCAATCAGCTCGGCTTGTTCCGGTTCTATCTTGTAACTGCGTGTGACTGGCTCATCCAGGGGCACGTGCCGGTAAGCGAGTGTTTCGCCGGCGGGCGTGATGCCGATGAATTCCAGTTTGAGGACTTCGCCGTTGGGCGCCGTTTCCAGGGCAAAGCTCCAGACCAGCTCCGGCTGGCCGTCCACTTCTTCGAGGAGCGGCAATTGCAGCAGTTCCGGGAAACTTTCCGCGCGATTGAGGATGTTTTTCCTGGGATGCTCATGGGAGCCGCGATACATGCTGACCGGCACGCCGCCTATGGAAAACACGAAGCGCAGCCCCGGACTTTCGATTTTCAGCCAGGGGTAATTGCGGGCCTCAACGGCCTGGATGATGGTGGTGGAGCGCCAGACGTGGGAGCGGCAGCCAATGGACCAGCCGGTATCGCGCTCATCTGCTCGTTCCAGTACTTGGTTATGGGCCGTGGCGATCAGGCGGCCTACGGTGTCGATACGTTCGTCAGTGAGTTGGGGATTAAGCTCGAAAGGCGTCAGGAACATGGTTCTGTCCTACAGGAAGGGTACCTTTTTCAGAGTATGCTTAATCCGGAAAACGTCAACCAACTATGTCTATGTAAACTAAATTTAAGGTGGGGCCACTTCAGGGCTTAGTCACTTAGAACGCCATCGCCATTTCCGCCAGCCGGATGATCTCCAACGCGGGCTGGGGGTAGACGCCGAGAAGCAGCATCAGTGCGCCGAGTAGCAATACCATGATGCCGCCGACGCCCTGTGCCCAGTTGAGTGGCGCATCATGGCGGCGCATGCCGGGCGCGGCCATATACAGGGTCACGACCACTCGCAGGTAATAGAAAATGCCGAGGGCGCTACCCACCACCACCGCGCCCAAGAGCCACCAGAGCCGGCTTTCGACACCGACTGCAAACACATAGAACTTGCCAATAAAGCCGGCAGTCAGTGGAATGCCCGCCAGCGACAGCAGCATCAGGGTGAGCACCGCGCTCAGGTACGGCCGCTTCCAGAACAGGCCGCGGTACTCGAACAGGGCATCGGCATCGCGCTCCTTGCAGGGACTCGACATGAGGGCGATGACCCCGAAGGCACCCAGAGTGGTGACGGTGTACGTGAGGAGATAGACGCCGACCGCTTCGATGGCAAAGGTCCGGCTGGCCACCACGGCAACCAGCAGATAGCCAAAATGGGCAATGGATGAGTACGCCAGCAGCCGCTTGAGGTTGCTTTGCAGCAGGGCTAGCAGGTTGCCCACCAGAATGGAGGCCACCGCCAGTATGCCCAGCAACTCATGGAGCCAGGTGCTGGTGGTGGCAGGTACCGTCATGAAGAACCGCATTAGCACCGCGAACACCGCGATCTTGCTGGTGGTGGCCAGGAAGGCGCTAATGGGGGCCGGCGCGCCCTCATACACGTCCGGTGTCCAGAGGTGGAAGGGAGCTAGGGATAACTTGAAGCCTATGCCAGTCATCATCATCAGGACGCCGGTTAACACCACCAGATTATCCAGTTGGCCCGGCGCCAGCCGGGCGCCCAGCCCCGCGAATGCGAGTGTGCCGGACTCGGCGTAGAGCAGGGCCATGCCGAACAGCAGGAAGGCGGATGCGGCTGCCGACAGTATCAGGTACTTAAGCCCTGCCTCCAGCGAATGACGCAGCTCAAACCGGTAGGCCACCAGGCCGTATAACGGCACGGAGAGCAGCTCCAGGCCGATGAAGAACGACGCCAAATGCTGGCTGGAGACCAGTACCATGGCGCCGGTGGCGGACAGGCTCAGGAGCAGGTAGATTTCGTCCTGATTGCGTTCGTAGCCCTCGATGTAGGGTCGGCACAGGGTCGCGCAGGCCAGGGTAGCGATCAGCACCAGGGCCATGTAGAAGCAGGCATAGCCGTCAACGACCAGCAGCGGGGTGACCGCCAGGGGGGGCTCGCCGGCGATCAGCAGGATCGACAGCAGGGCCAGGTTCAGCCCCAGGATACAGATCCAGGAACTGCGGGTGTGATTGCGGGAGACGGCGATCGAGGCCATGACCAGAATCGCGGTGGCGCCGGTCAGGAGCAGCGGAAGCAGGGCAGTCAGGTGTTGTTGGGTCAGTTCCATGCCGTTCCTAATCCGATTTCAGGGCCAAGGGCGGAGCGGGTGCATAACTCTGGCGCAGGGTGGCCATGGTGGACTCCGAGGTGTCGAGTACGGGCTGGGGATAAAGCCCCAGGATCAGTTGCAGCACCAGCAAGCTCAGCAGCAGGCCGATCTCGCGTCGATCGACCCGGGCCAGTGGCGCCGGATTGGCCGCTGGGCCGTAGTACGCGCGTTTCATCAAGGTCAGCGCATAGATGGCGGCCAGCACCAGACCGAAGGTCGCGATCACCGTGATGATCGGCACCACCTTGAAGGCGCCCAGCAGAATCAGGAATTCGCCGACGAAATTGCCGGTGCCCGGCATGCCAAGGGTGGCGGCGGCAAAGAACAGGCTGACGCCCGGCACGTAGTTCAGGCGCCCCCAGAGCCCGCCCATCTGACGCAAGTCCCGGGTGTGGAGGCGCTCGTAGAGCTGGCCGCAGAGGATGAACAACGCCGCCGCCGACAGCCCATGAGCCACCATCTGCACCGCTACCCCTTGCAGCGCGAGCATTTGACCGGAGTAGATACCAATGATCATGAACCCCATGTGGGCAATGCTGGTGTAGGCCACAAGGCGCTTGATGTCGTGCTGGGCCAGGGCGAGCACCGAGCCGTAGACGATGCCGAGCAGCCCTAGCCCCATGGCAATGGGGGCGAAATCCTGGGAGGCATTGGGAAACAGCGGCAAGGCAAACCGCAGCAGGCCATAGGCGGCGGTTTTCAGCAGGATCCCCGCCAGATCCACACTGCCGGCGGTG
>CAYXVO010000216.1:0-1814 GCA_964467875.1 uncultured Pseudomonadales bacterium
ATATTCTGGTGAGCCCGAGTCTGCAGGTGCGTAATGCGGGTGTGATTTGCTATCCGGTCTCGGATCATCTGCCAATCGCCATTGATGTGGCCTTGCCTGTGGATTATTACAGCAGCGATTGATGTGGTTGGGGCCGCGTGTCGCATGGCTCGAAAGCCGTCCCCCAGAAACGAGAAAAGCCCGGCGTGCCGGGCTTTTTCATGCAGGAAGCAAGAGCAATTACTTGATCTTGGCTTCCTTGTACGCAACGTGCTTGCGAATGACGGGATCGTATTTATTCATCTCCATCTTCTCAGGCATGGTGCGCTTGTTTTTGGTCGTGGTGTAGAAATGACCGGTGCCAGCAGAGGACACCAGCTTGATTTTCTCGCGAACGCCTTTAGCCATGGTCTCTCTCCTTACACTTTAATGCCGCGTGAACGGATGTCGGCCAGCACCTGATCGATGCCAAGCTTGTCGATGATCCGCATGCCTTTCGCAGATACGCGCAGCTTTACGAAACGCTTCTCGTTTTCTACCCAAAAGCGGTGCTTCTGCAGGTTGGGGAGAAAACGGCGACGAGTCGCGTTCATTGCGTGAGATACGTTATTTCCGGTCGCCGGTCCTTTGCCCGTAACCTGACAAACTCTTGACATTTTTTTTGCCTCCAACCGAGAGCGTTGGTGTTCCAAATCCAGTGTTGATACAGCTCGTCGGACCGGGACTATTGCCGTTCGACCCACTGCTTCTGTTCGACAGACTGCCACGGCCAACTGCAATGCGCACCTTGACCCGTCTAAAGAGCCCGCCTTTATACCAGAAACATCGTGGTGTGGCAAAAAAAATCGTGGTTCTGTTAGCTCTGTTGGGCTAGTTAACCCAGCTGGCCCCGTTCGGCCAGGGACACCACCTCGCGGTCTCCGACAATCAGATGGTCCAGCACCCGAATGTCCAGTAACTCCAGTGCCTGGACCAGGCGGCGGGTGATGTGGACATCCGCGCGGGAGGGCTCGGCAATGCCGGAGGGGTGATTGTGGGCGAAAATGACCGCCGCGGCATGATGATGCAAGGCCCGTTTCGCCACTTCCCGGGGATAGACCTGGGCGCTGTCGATGGTGCCGAAGAACAGTTCCTCAAACACGATGACCCGGTGCTGGTTATCCAGATACAGGCAGGCAAAGACTTCCTGGGAATAACTGCGCAGTTGCGCCCGCAGGTATTCCTTGGTCTGGCTGGGGCTGGTGAGCTGCTGGCCCCGCTGCAGGTCTTCCAGCAGGCAGCGCCGGGCCATTTCCAGAACCGCCTGCAGCTGAGCGTATTTGGCCGGCCCCAGGCCATCGCCTTGGCAGAATTCTTCTGCCGACGCTTCCAGCAGGGGTCTCAGGCCGCCGAAGGTATTGATGAGGTCGCGGGCCAGATCGACCGCGCTGCGCCCCGGAATGCCGGTGCGCAGAAAGATTGCCAGCAGTTCCGCATTGGATAATTGTTGAGCCCCCAGGCTGAGTAGCCGCTCACGTGGCCGCTCTTGGCTGGGCCAATCTCGTATCGCCATGACTGATTCCTTGTCGTGTCAATTCCCGGGACGCATTGTAAAGGGCGGCGGGGTGCGCGTCACCCTGGCAGGGGGAGGCGAAAGCCCCGTGAAAACGTGCCGGACCAGTGCTATCTTGTGCCCTCGGAATTTCAGAATCAGGGCGGTGAGGCATGGCGGAATTAACTGGTCGGCGCATTCTCGTGGGCGTGACGGGAGGCATTGCCGCCTATAAGAGTGCCGAGCTGGTACGCCAGCTGATCAAGGCCGGCGCCGAAGTGCGGGTGGCGATGACGGCGGCGGC
>CAYXVO010000216.1:1824-5433 GCA_964467875.1 uncultured Pseudomonadales bacterium
CACACCGCTGACATTCCAGGCGCTGTCCGGCAACCCGGTCCACGAGCATCTATTGGATCCCGCGGCCGAAGCGGGGATGGGGCATATCGAGCTGGCGCGCTGGGCGGATCTGATCCTGATCGCGCCGGCCAGCGCGGATTTCCTGGCGCGTCTGTGTCACGGTCATGCCAATGACCTGCTGACCACCGCCTGCCTGGCGACCACGGCTCCCATTGCGGTCGCGCCTGCGATGAACCAAGCCATGTGGAGCAATCCCCTGACGCAACGCAACCTGGACATTCTCAAGCAAACACTGGGTGCGCGGCTGCATTGCTGGGGGCCGGATGCCGGCGCTCAGGCCTGTGGTGATGTGGGCCCAGGTCGGATGCAGGAGCCTGCGCAGCTGTGCGACGACGTGATCCGCCTGCTTACGGTGAGTTCGCGGCTGGCGGGGCGCCGGGTGGTGCTGACTGCTGGTCCGACGCGGGAGGCGCTGGATCCGGTCCGTTTTATCTCCAATCACAGTTCCGGCAAGATGGGTTATGCCCTGGCGGCGGCCTTTCGCGAGTTGGGAGCCGATGTCACCCTGATCAGCGGTCCTGTGACCCTGACCGCCCCCGTCGGCGTGCGGCGTGTGTCGGTGACCAGCGCGCTGGAGATGCTGGCGGCAGTGGAGCACCAGGTGGCAGGGGCGGATATCTTTATCGCCACGGCGGCGGTCGCCGACTACCGGCCCCTGCAGCAGGTCGCGCAGAAGATCAAGAAGTCCACCGATACCTTGAGTCTGGAATTGGTCAAGAATCCAGATATCGTGGCAACCGTTGCCCAGCGTGCGGACCGGCCCTTTACGGTCGGTTTTGCCGCGGAAACCCAGGATGTGGCCCAATATGCCGCCGCCAAACTGAAGGCCAAGGGGCTGGATCTGATCGTGGCCAATGATGTCTCTCGCAGCGATATTGGCTTTAACGCCGATGACAATGCGGTGACGCTGTTACGACCGGATGGTCGGGAGGATCTGGAGAAGATGCCGAAAGAGCGCCTGGCCGGGGTGCTGGCGGAAAAGATTACGGCAATTTTCCTGGCGGTTGACGCATAACCTGCGCGACACCGAGCGGCGCCAAGACACTGAAAAACGATAACCAAAGGTAAGGCCCATTATGTCCGTATCGGATTCGAACACTGAATCAGGCCCTGCTACGCAGGGTGTCGCAGTCCACCGGGTGCAGGTCCGGATTCTCGATTCCCGCATCGGGACCGAGTTTCCGCTGCCGGATTACGCCACGCCCGGGTCTGCCGGCCTTGATCTGCGCGCGTGCGTGGATGAGCCCTTGGCACTGGCGCCGGGGCAGACCCTACTGATTCCGACCGGCATCGCTATTCACCTGGATGATCCGGGGCTGGCGGCGATGATCCTGCCGCGCTCGGGGTTGGGCCATAAACATGGGGTGGTGCTGGGCAATCTGGTCGGCCTGATCGATTCGGACTATCAGGGGCAGCTGATGGTGTCTTGCTGGAATCGTGGCCACGAAAGCTTTGTGATCAATCCCGGGGAGCGGATCGCGCAAATGGTGATCGTACCCGTGATTCAGGCCCAGTTCGAGGTGGTTGATACGTTTACCGCCAGTGAGCGTGGGCAGGGTGGTTTTGGTTCCACGGGCCGCCAATAGCCCGCTCGCAACGACGCGATAGCCGCGTGGCCATCACTTGCACGCACTCCGCCGCAGGGTGCGGAGAGATGAACTATACTGCCAAAAACTCCATTCCTCTCGTTTTCTCACAGGTCCGCGCGGCCTGTGTAAGGGGAGGGCTCGTGATCATCACTTGGAAGCCGGCATGAAGTTTGGGAATTCGACGACATCTCCGGGCGCTATTGCATCGCCTGCTCGCGGGCGGGGAAGCAAGCCTCGCAAATTGACCAATCCCTCCGTGTTTCTGTTGCTGGCACTCGCCGGTGGACTGCTCGGACTGGGCGTGGGAGCCTTCCTGATGCAGCAGGAAGTGACGACACCCGCGATGAACGATGCCCGGCAAACCCTGTTGCAGGCCGAGGCGCGTAGCGCTGCCGCCCTGGTTTCCCATACCATGGCGCGTGTGGGTCAGGAAGCTGAGCGGGTCGCGAACCTGCCCGCGCTGGTGGACGCCCTACGTGACCCGGCCCAGCGGGATGCGGTGGAACGGACCCTGACACATTATTTTCCGCATGCATCGGAAGCCTATCTGATTCCCCTGCGTGTCGCCGAGTCGGGCGTGGCAATGCCAACCTCCCTGAGTTTTGCTGCACAGGATCTGGTGCGTCGGATTGAGTCCGGACAACCCCAGCCGCCCGAGGCGTTTCTCAGTGGTGAGCGCTGGTTTGTACAGAAGGCTCAGGCGGTTCGGGACGCCCAGACCCAGGAGATCCTGGGTAGTCTGCTGATCATCTTCGAGCAGAACTTGCTCACGGACGCCCTGGCTGCCGTCCAGGCGCCAGGCGGGCTGACCCTGCAGCAACAGGTCGGCACGCTGAGCCGGCCGATTGCGCAACAGGGTACGGGTTCGGATGAGGAAAGTCTGGAGGTCGCCACCGCTATTCCCAATTGGTCCCTGCGTTATCAGGGCGCACCCGGCACACAGGCGTCCATTAATGAAAACGGCGCCTGGCTGGCACTGGGCGTGGCCGCACTGATTCTGCTGACGGCAGTGTCTCTGGCCTTTTCTCTCTTGCTGCGGTGGTTGCGCACGGATGTCATGACCTTGTCGGCCTATGTGCAAAGCCTGATGTTGGGTGAGCGTCCGGCCGAACCGGTGCAGCGCCTGACGGTAGGCCAGCCCCTGGTGACGGTGATGGCGCGTTATCTGGGCAAGTCAGCCAAGCAGGGCCAGCCCATGGTGGCACAGGCCTTGAGCACCGCGCCCGAGGTGTCGGCGCAAACGGAATCGAACGAGATGGCTGCCCCGCTATTCCAGGGCAACGATATGCTGGACATCAGTCTGCTGGACAACGATGAAGATCTCCTCGGACTCGGCTCCGCTGCGTCCGCGCCGACGCAGACCTCGACCAGCGCGGCCCCCGCTGAATCAGCCGCGTCCGGGGCTGCGGATGCCAAAATCCCCGCCGAAATTTTCCGCGCTTACGACATTCGCGGCATTGTCGGACGCACCCTGACCGAAGAAACGGTTTATCTGATCGGTCGCGGGATCGGCAGTGAAGCGGGCGAGCGCGGCATCCGTAGTCTCTGCATTGGCTATGATGGCCGCGAATCCAGCCCGGTGCTGGCCGCGGCGCTGAGCCGTGGCGTTCGGGAAGCAGGCGTCGATGTGATTCATCTGGGCATGGTGCCCACGCCGGTTCTGTATTTCGCCACCCATCACCTGGGTACGGGGTCGGGTGTGATGGTTACCGGCAGTCATAACCCGGCCAACTACAATGGTCTGAAAATGATGCTGGGGGGCGAAACCCTGGCGCAGGATGATATTCAGGCGCTGTATCGCCGCATCCGGGAGGGTCATTTCCTTAATGGCCAGGGTCAGGTGAGCGAAACGGATGTGCGGCGCGATTATGTGGAAACCATCGTAGGCGACATCGCGGTGGCGACCTCATTGAAAGTGGTGGTGGACGCCGGTAATGGGGTCGCCGGAGAACTCGGTCCA
>CAYXVO010000217.1:0-2548 GCA_964467875.1 uncultured Pseudomonadales bacterium
GCTGGTCGGGTCGTTACCTGCGATCTATTTGGGCACTCACCTGGGCAAGCGACTGCCGGATCGACTGATGCAATCGGTACTCGCCACCCTGCTGCTCGGCATCGGATTCAAATATGCGTTCTTTTAGAAGAGCCTCCTCACGGATCTAGAGAAGCCTTCTCATAAATCCTGGTGGGGTCTGGATACACCAACCACCTGCTTCATCAAGCGACAGTTGACAACCGGGCACATACGCGAAAGACTCTGACACCATGCTCGCGTTGAACAGCACCCTTTGCCCATGGCATTACTCAAGACCAAGTTCCTGCATCCCGTCACCAGCAGCAAGACAGTCCATCGTTCCCGGCTGTTCTCGACGCTTGCGCCCCAGTTGGGCAAACGCGCGGTCTTTATCATTGCACCGGCTGGCTTTGGCAAGACCACGCTGCTGGCCCATTGGGCAGCGGAACCTGGACGCCATACCTGCTGGCTGTCCCTGGACGCGTCAGACAATAGCCCTGTCAACTTCTGGCGCTACCTGATCGGCGCCCTGCAACAGCACTGGCCAGATGTCGGCTCCGAAGCGCTGCAGAATCTCTCCGGCCATCCCCAGGGCGATTTTCTGCCCGTGCTAACAAGCCTTCTCAACGACATCGCCACGCGCCCCATTGAGGGAGAACCACTCAGCCTGGTTCTGGATGACTATCACCTCATCGAGGAGCCATCCATCCATCGCGGGCTGGCATATTTCCTGGATTACCTGCCGACTTCGCTTCATCTGATTATCGCCAGCCGAATCGAGCCGGACCTCCCCTTACCCCGATGGCGCGTCAAAAACTTCATCGAGGAGCTTTACACCAGCGACCTTGCCTTCAGCGACGACGAGATTGGTGTGTTTTTTGAAAACTACACGGGCGTGCAATTGGTCGGGGAAGATCTCAGTGCCATTCAACATGCCACAAATGGCTGGATTGCGGCAATCCAGCTCATGACGCTCTCTCAGAGAAAGCCTAACACCACCGCCCCCCACAACACCGAGGCCTTGCTGGCGAGTGGACGACGCCTGATTGACGACTATGTGCTAACGGAAATCCTGGAGAAGCAACCGGCTGACGTACAGCAGTTTCTTTTGGATAGCGCCGGTCTGCTGCGCATGAATTATGAACTCTGCGACACCGTACGTGGCAAAAGCGATAGCCGGGACATCCTGTGCGCACTGGAACGGTCGAACCTGTTTATCGTGCCCCTGGACAACCGCCAATACTGGTATCGCTATCACGACCTGTTTCGGGAAGCCCTGCTCAATCGGGTCAATCGGGTCAATCCAGAACGGACCGCCACCCTACAGCGCAAGGCGGTCGGCTGGCATCTCCAGCAGCTTCACTATCATGAAGCCGTTTCACAGCTGATCCAGCTTGAAGACTGGGATTGGCTTGCGCAAGTATTAGAAGATCAAGGCAATACCCTGATCCGCTCCGGCTACCACCTTCATTTGATGGAGTGGTTGGACGCAATTCCGAGCGCGCGCCAGGACACCTCTCCTAGACTACTGATGCTACGGATCTGGTGTCTGTTCTACGACAACAAACTCAAAAATCTGAAGCCCCTCCTCCAGCAACTTGAACAACTGCTGTCAACTGACCGCATATCGCCCCCTCTGAGCCCCCAGGAGACCAGCCAGATTCGTAATGAGATGGCGCTGATTCAGTCTTATCTGGCACGTGCGATCCGGCAACCAATTAACGCCAATGAATTAACCCATCAAGTATTGGAGAAAATTCAGCAAACCGATATTCCGCTGAAATCGGTCAGCTATTATGGCGTGGCGCTGGATTACTTTGCCGTGGGCAAGCTTGATATGGCAGTTGAGGCACTGGAGTCCGCCATCCATCACGGCAAACTGGAACAACGCTATTCCACCGTGCTGTCCAGCCTCGGTCTTTTGATGTGGGTACTGTTTCGCCGCGGTGAACTGGTGGAAGCCCTCGCCATGAACGAGAGCACCCAGATATGGGTGGACAACTTTCACAAGGACCAGCCCCAACCCGATCTGGTGTCTTGCTGGCGCAACACGGCGCTCAGCGAAATTTACCGGGAACAAAACGAACTGGCGGCAGCCCAAGGCTATCTGAACCCGCTCCTGCGTTATTTTGAAACCACCGAGCCGGGCCAGCGGGTCATGATCCATTACACCCAGGCAGGTCTCGCCTTTTCCCGGGGAGACTACCATGAGGCTCTGGATCAGCTCGACACGGCCCTTGCGATTCTGGAACAGAACGAAGAGCAGATCATGTTCGAGCCGCCGTCCTTGCGGGCGATGAAATTGCGCTGTTATCTGGCGCTGGGGCAAATTGAACAGGCCGAACACCAGGCATTGCAAATTCGTCGCCAGATGGCTGGCACTCCGCTCAACCGGCAACGGGAAAATCTATGCCTTGCCCGGTTGGAGATCGCCCGGAGTAACTTCTCCCAGGCTGAAGCAATGCTCGCCGCGGAACTTGAACAGGCACGCGACCAACGCCTGCTAAAACATGAGTTGCAGGCGACCATATTGCTGGCATTGGTTCAC
>CAYXVO010000217.1:2558-5412 GCA_964467875.1 uncultured Pseudomonadales bacterium
AAGGCCACCAATCGCACCGGACCTGCACGCCAACTGATTGCCTATGCACTGGAGCTAGCTGAACGCCAGCACGCAGTGCGCCTTTTCGCCGATGAGCAGCCTAGTTTACACCCCCTTATCGCGGAAACGCAGGAAGCAAGTATCAGCGGCCGCTTTCGCACCAGTGTTCTCGCCGCGTTTACCACCCCGTCACCGCCTCCAGAGGCATCAGCCAGTTCTCGAAAGGGCCAGAATCTGGCCGAACCCCTGAGCAAGCGCGAACTGGAGGTACTGCAACTGATTTACGAAGGACTGCCGAACAAGGATATTGCAACAGGGCTCAACTTGGCGCCTGCGACCGTTAAAGCCCATATCCGCAATCTTTATGGCAAGATCGGCGCAACCAGCCGTACCGAAGCACTGGCACTTGCCCGAAAGCTGGGTCTCCTGGACGACGCACATTGAGACGCTGTTCACAGTCGAGCTATTTGCGCCCCCAAATTACGCCCTTCGGACGATTCGCTTACTCCCTACTATTCCTTAAGCTTGTCTCATACTGATTGCGAGACTCTCCAGTCAGGCCTTTTCCTCTCCTAGAACCGTGGCGCTTGCACATTAGCGGCACCACTTACGACATGGCACCTATGAGTCCGCTCAAGGTGCCATTTTTTTGGTTACGCAAATTCCCTTCGAAACGGTGGCAAGGCATTCAACAGCCGCTTGCCATACCAGCGATTGACCAAGCGTCGGTCGAGGATGGTAATCTGCCCATGATCCGTTTCCGTACGCAGCAAGCGACCGCAGGCCTGCACCAGTTTGGTTGCCGTATCCGGTAACGACACTTCGAGAAACGGATTCCCGCCTCGTTCCTGAATCCATTCCGCCAGAGTCGCCTCGACCGGATCATCCGGAACGGCAAACGGTAAACGCACAATGACAACGTGAGTCAGGTACTTTCCCGGTAAATCCACGCCTTCGGCAAAGGACGCCAAACCGAATATGATGCTGCCAAGTCCTTGATCCAGGCGGCTACGGTGGCGCTCCAGCACCTCACCCTTGGAATAATCATCCTGGGTCATAATCAGCCCGGCTAGCGCACTGCCTTCCAGGCTACGCTTTACCACCTGCATCTGTTGCCGGGCGCTGAACAGAACCAACGAACCCTGTGTCGGTTCAATGATCTCTTCCAGGCGCGCCGCCACTTCCGCGACGAACTCCGGTCGATCAGGGTCATTCTGCATCGGCGGAATCCGCAGTGTGCAGGCATTGGCATAATCGAAGGAACTGGGCAAAACCCGGAACTGACCTTCCGTCGCCAGGCCGGTGCGACTCCTGAGGCGATCAAAGGTGCCTAACGAGGTTAAGGTCGCAGATGTCAGGATCGCCCCATAACATTTGTCCCAAAGCTGCTTGGCGAGAATATTGGCAGCCAGGATGGGACTGCTGAACACGGCGATCTCGGTGCGTCCCTCGCCTTCGAATGCCCGCAGCCAGCGCGCGGAGGGTACCGCGCCTTCTGGATCCGCAACCGCATAGGTTTTCCACAGGTCGTACTGCGCCATGAAGCGGGCGTAAATAGAGCCGATCGGCGCATACCACCGTTCCGCATCATCCTTGGTGATGTCCGTGTCCCGCTTGTCGTCCAGCGTCTGCCGCAACACCTCGGTCAAGCGCTCAAACAGCCGGCATAGTTGCGCCGTCGACAGTACTAACTGATGCGCCAATGTGCGCAGCGAATCTGGCGCTATCCCCTTGGGGAAACGCAGCACTTTTTGGGTTGAGCGATCCTGATCCAGCTGCCAGCCCTCAACCTCCTGAAGTGCAGTCGCCAGTTGCAGAAGGTCCTGATCCAACTGTTGGGTCAAGGGCGCGACCAGCTCCACATCATTGCGAATATCGGCGCAGGTACCCAATTCCGTGAGCAGGGATGCAACGGTCTTGGACACCTGCTTCAACCAGTCTCGGCTGCTCTGTATGAATACGGAATGGGCGAAATGGTTAATGGCCTTATCCGCCAGATGATGCGCCTCATCGAACACATAGATGGTGTCTTGCGGCGCGGGTAGAATGGCGCCCCCACCAAGAGCCAGATCCGCCAACACCAGATCATGATTGGCGACGATACAATCGACATTTTCGATGCGCTGACGCGCCTCGAAAAAACTACAGCGCAGAAAATAGGAGCAGCGCCGATTGCTGCATTGCCGATGGTCGGTGGTGACCCGGCGCCATGACTGATCATCCAGGGTTTCCGTCCAGGCATCCCGGTCACCGTTCCAATCGCCCTCAATCAGTCGGTCCAGCATGCGTTGATACAGGCGCAGGTCCAGGCTTGCAGCGGCGGTCTCATCCGGCAGGAAACGGGCTGCCGCTTCATCCTGAGAAGCCTGCATGATCTGATCGAGCTTCGCGAGGCACAAGTAACGGCCCCGCCCCTTGGCGAGCCCATAGGTGAAACTGACGCTACCCGATGCTTTCAGGTCCGGCAGGTCCTTATTAACCAGCTGCTCCTGCAGAGCCACCGTAGCCGTCGCGATGACCAGGCGCTTCTTGAGTGCGCGGGCAACCAGGATACCGGCAATCGCATACGCAAGCGTTTTCCCGGTGCCAGTCCCGGCCTCAATGACACAGGCCTGTGGTGGCGAGACCCGGACGCCGGACCCATCTTCACGAATTTCGCCCAAATACCGTGCTATTTCCGCGATCATGTGGCGCTGGGCAAACCTTGGCTTGATCTGCTTGTGCTCCAGAAACGCCCGGTAGACGCGTTGGATTTCGTTCTTGGTTTCTTCAGACAGCATGTGATTCTAGTGGGGCGCAGATAATAATTTACTCCGCTGAACAGGTCATCAGCGGCCGCAGTAGTCAGACCTTG
>CAYXVO010000218.1:0-5365 GCA_964467875.1 uncultured Pseudomonadales bacterium
TGCGACAATCGGAACCATTAAAACGCTCGCCAAAGCCAGCGCATCAAGAAGCCGCCCGCGTCGTGCGATCCTTTTAAAATATTGTGTCACCTGTCCATGATTCGCGCGACACCAAACCTGTGGCCTTCGTGATTCCTTCATTGTGCCCCCCGCGCGTTGGAACCCACGGGGGCAGGCGTGTTATTCGCAACCGATACCTGATCGAACAAATTAAGAAGCGCCATCTGGCCTTCCAGTTTATACCGGCCCATGACGTTATGGTGTTTGTCGAGCAATTCAACCGCCTGTGCGGTCAACGCCACGTCTATTTCCGCAACCAGCCCGTCCAGCTCCCGGCTCAGACGGGTATTGGTGCGAATCAGGCTCTGCACCCGTTCCAGCGACTCTCGGTACTGATCCGGTCCGATGCTGGCACGTTCCTGAAATCGCTGCAGATTGTCCTTATACAGGGAAACTTGCTCATCCATGGTGCTCATCGTGGCTCGCACGCTCTGACGATTTCTGTCGAAGTTCACCATGCCATCCCATAACAGAATGCCTTCAAGCCGCTTTAGACGGTCCTGAGTCCGGCCGGAGTCCGGGCCACCGGTAGACCGACTCCCTGCTTCGCGCTTCAAAATCTCAATGCGCTCATACTGATCACCCTGCTCCAATGGCAAGAATTGCAGGTAATCTCGTTCCCGCTCCGCACTCTGGAGCTCCTGGGCAAGCCGATTGCGTTGCGCAACCAGCTCATTGAATGTCCTCACGCGCGTCTTTGAAGCGCTTTTACTGACACGGTCGTGAAAGCCCTTCTGCTGATCCTTCAGCATCCCTTCAAACACTTTCAACCGCTGGCCACCCTGTTGAACCGTCTTCTGCAGCTCTCGCAATTCCAGCAACGTCTTGGCGCTTTGGTAAAAATGCTCGTCGGACATCAGGTATCCAATGAACCCCACCTTCGGCGTATTCGTCACTACATCGGTCAGGAGAAACCACTCAAGCTCCTCCACGGGCTGATCCTCCAGCAGAGCCTTCAGCGCGCCACGCTGCTCTACATCTCGCATCAACTCCTTCAACAGAACCGACTCACGTTCATAAGCCGAAACCGCTTCCGTATACGCATCAATGGCCGAAGCCCTTACATTTTCCTGCTCGAAACCATACGCCATGGCCCGAAAGCTGTCGGCCACACCAGGCAACACCAGTGAATACTTCCGTGCCCGGTGCCACATCTGCACGGCATCCCGGAACTGTCCAAGGCCGGCATACGCCACGCCATGGGCATAGATAGCAGCCGGAGCGGACTCGCTCTTTATCCCCACCTTTTGCAAAAAACTGATCGCCTTGCTGTACTCTTGCTCCTGTAGCGCGAGGTATCCGCCGGTGGTGTATATTCGGTCCCGGATTGCCCTGCCTTCCTCCGACCCGTTACTCATGGTGCTCGCAACCCGCAATGCCACCAGTGCCCGGGAAGAATTGCCATCTTGGGTGTGGTAATACATGGCCAGGTTGTAATAGCCGTAGGCGGACCAAAGGGATTTTTGCGCCATTTTGGCCAGAATGGGCGTCGCCACCTCGGGCTGACCCTGCTTCAGGTAACTCATCACAAGATAATAGTAGGCTTCATCGCGTGCATCAGGCGGCAGTGCGTTACCCACCTTCTTGAGCGCCACAATTGCCTCGTCCCATTGCCCTTGCTGATAGTGCAGTTGGCCCCAATACATCTGGGCCAGATCCTGGATCGCCTGACCGCGACTGGTGAAACTCAGGTGCTCGAGAACATCCCGCACATAACCGAACATACCAAGATGCAGGCCAGCCTTGACCGCCAACAGATGGTTGCGGTTGTGGTATTCGTTGACCACCGTATTCGTGCCGGTGTGTTCACTTTCCAGCAGATTGAGAGCCTTGAAATAGTCGTTGTTATAAATATGGTACAAGGCTTCCTTGTACAGCAGGTGGTCGCGATTTTCCTCATCGCTTGCCGCCATTGCAGTCACCACAGGCAAGACGCTGAGGCAGCCACAGACCAGAATCCGTCGCACCACAGCGCCCAGATTACCTATTGAGCTCATAGGACCAGCCATTGATCTATTTGAATTCGCGAATCAGAAAATCTGGTTGTTGCCCTGGAGAAGATTGGTGCACCACAAGTTCCACGAACTTGGGGTCGTTTTTCTTCTCAAGCTGATAGGCAACCTGGCGTCGCAAATAATGGTCGTCGGAACCACGGCCGTTAAACACCGCTTCAATCTTGTGCGGTCCAGACGGTAAATTGCCCATGAAGACGCGTTGCACACCGCCACGGTTCAAGGCGTTCACCTCCCGCTCCGAATACAGGTAGGTGGTGGCAAGATTTCCATTCAGCTTGAGTTCGATGGAGTCCAGGGCAAATGGCACTTTGGTATTGACCGCCAAAAACACCACGATTTGCGTATTCGCCGGATAGAGCAGTTCCTCCTCCAGCTTGAATAGTTCCCGGTTAAGATCAACCGCCTGCTTCTTCAAGGCCTGCGCCCGCTTTTCCAGGGTCTCGCCCGCACTGGCAATACCCGAAAACAGGGCCAGCGCTCCGAACAAACCAAATGCAAGGAAGTATTGTTTCATGATTATTTTTTCCAGGCTTTGTTATGCGAGATAGAGTTACGCGAGATAGAGTTACGCGAAAAACGGTGAATCATCATATCACCTTGCCCCGAGCGGGTTGTGAACCTGTTCCACCAAATTGAAGATGAGATCGAAAACCCTATGTAGAATGCGGGCTCTCTGGCGAAAGGCATTTCAGATTTGTGCATAAAGTCGTCCATGAGCACTAACCAACTCGATCCTTGGGTGGTAATTGAAAAGATGTTGCGTAGAAAAAACAGTGGAGACTTCTATTGCTGAAAAATTCGTTCGATTTTCTGCGGTACCGCGTTTTCTATTTACTCAGGTACAGCATCTGTTACTTACTCAGGTACCGCATGCCCTGTTCAAGCCCCTGTAAGGTCAGTGGATACATGTGATTCTGCACCAACTGCCGAGTCAACCCCAGCGATCCGCCTTCGCCCCAGTAATTGTCCGGTAACGGATTCAGCCAGATGACTTTTTCAAACTTTTCAGTCAGGCGCTGCATCCAGACGGCACCCGCCTCTTCATTCCAGTGTTCGATACTGCCGCCCGGCTGGGTGATTTCATAAGGCGCCATACTGGCATCTCCGACAAAAATCACCCGGTAATCGGACGAATACTTGTGGAGGATATCCCACATCAACGTGGTTTCGTTCATGCGCCGGATATTGCTCTTCCAGACACTTTCATAAATGAAGTTGTGGAAGTAGAAGTACTCCAGATGCTTGAACTCGGTACGCGCCGCCGAGAACAACTCCTCACAGACACGGATATGGGGATCCATGGAGCCACCCACATCGAGAAACAGCAACACTTTCACGGTGTTATGGCGCTCGGGCACCATCTTGATATCCAGCCAGCCAGCATTGCGTGCGGTGCTACGGATGGTATCCGGCAGATCCAGCTCCTGATGCGCCCCCTGGCGCGCGAACTTACGAAGCCGGCGTAACGCCATCTGGATATTGCGGATACCAATCGTCACGCTGTCGTCGAGATCGCGAAAACCCCGCTGCTCCCACACCTTGACCGCACGTTTGTTGCGCGATTCCTTCTGGCCGATACGAAAACCTTCCGGATTGTAGCCATCCGCGCCAAAGGGCGATGTGCCACCCGTTCCGATCCACTTATTCCCCCCGGCGTGGCGCTCCTTCTGCTCCTCCATGCGCTTTTTGAAGGTTTCGATCAACTCCTCAAGCCCGCCCAGGGATTCAATCTTGGCCTTGTCGGCCTCGCTCAGCATGCGCTCGAATTCCGCCCGAAGCCATTCGTCCGGAATCGTCGCCCGAAGCCACTCATCCAGGTCTTCCAGGCCTTTGAAGTAGGATCCGAAGGCGCGGTCGAATTTGTCGAAATGGCGCTCGTCCTTCACCAGGCAGGTGCGGCTCAGGAAATAGAACTCATCCAGGTCGGCAAACACAACGCGCTGCTTGAGCGCCTGCAACAGGTCCAGGAACTCCCGCAGGGACACGGGCAGCTTGGCGCGCCGCAGTTCCAGGAAAAAGTCGATTAGCATGTTAAGCCGACCTCGTATCTGAGCGAATGACCATCATCTTCACAGGCACCAGCCCGCGCCACATCACTCATCCGCAAATGGTAACGCGCCCGGCGGGACTACCCCTTTCGCCGGGACATAAACGCCAGGCGCTGCAGCAGATGCACATCCTGCTCGTTCTTGACCAACGCGCCATATAGTGGCGGAATTGCCTGCGCCGGATCTCGGCTGCGAAGAACCTCGGCAGACAGCTCGTCTGCCATCAGCAGCTTGAGCCAGTCGATCAATTCAGAGGTGGAAGGCTTTTTCTTCAGGCCGGGCACCTTGCGCACGTCGAAAAAGATGTCCAGTGCATCCCGCACCAATTCCTGCTTGATGTTGGGAAAATGGACATCGACGATGTCCTGCATCGTGTCCTTATCGGGAAAGGTGATGTAGTGGAAAAAGCACCGGCGCAGGAAGGCGTCCGGCAATTCCTTCTCGTTATTACTGGTGATCACCACGATCGGCCGCTGTTTGGCGACCACCCGTTGCTGAGTTTCGTACACGTAGAATTCCATGCGGTCGAGTTCGAGCAACAGGTCGTTGGGGAACTCAATGTCGGCCTTGTCGATCTCATCGATTAGGAGCACCACCTGCTGGTCGGCATCGAATGCTTCCCACAGCTTGCCCTTCACAATGTAATTGCCGATATCCTTCACGCGGGAGTCGCCCAATTGGGAATCTCGCAGGCGGGACACCGCATCGTATTCGTATAGCCCTTGCTGAGCCTTGGTGGTCGATTTGACGTGCCAGGCATACAGCGGTATTCCGAGTCCTTTAGCCAGCTCTTCCGCCAGCAAGGTCTTGCCCGTCCCCGGCTCACCCTTGATCAGGAGTGGCCGTTGCAGGGCAATCGCCGCATTCACAGCCATTTTCAGATCTTCGGTGACAACGTACTTTTCAGTACCCTCAAACTTTTTCATCCGGTTTCCTCACTGGGGACACAGGGTGGCGGGCTGACTGGGCTTATGCCCAAGGCGGCGGGTGCGGGCCTGGAGCCAATTTTTCATGCGGCAGTATAAACTTTGGGGGATAGCCCCACAACCGGCCACCAGCCGGGCGCCGGACGGTCAGTCAGCGTTGCGGGGCATGGATTTCGACCGTATTTCCCGTTATGTTGGTGCAGCTTACGCGCCACGCCACTCACACCCTATTTCGATCGCGCCCTAACGGACCCGATTTGCAGTCTCGAACTCAAGGAGAACCCTATGGCACGCCTTTACGACGACAATTCCTTTT
>CAYXVO010000219.1:0-5351 GCA_964467875.1 uncultured Pseudomonadales bacterium
CGTGTACCGCATGAAACTGCTGGGCGCGACGGTCATTCCGGTCACCAGTGGTACCCGTACCCTGAAAGACGCGATGAATGAAGCGCTCCGGGACTGGGTGACCAATGTGGATCATACGTTCTACATCATCGGTACTGTTGCCGGGCCACACCCTTATCCAAAAATGGTGCGTGATTTCCAGGCGGTGATTGGCCGGGAAGCGCGCCAGCAATGCCTTGAAAAGACCGGACGCCTGCCAGATGCGCTAGTCGCCTGTGTCGGCGGTGGCTCCAACGCCATCGGGCTGTTTTATCCGTTTATCGGTGACGAAAGAGTGAAGATGTACGGTGTCGAAGCCGCGGGCCTTGGCCTGGAGACCGGCAAGCATGCAGCGCCCCTGAACGCGGGCAGGCCTGGCGTGTTGCATGGAAATCGGACCTACCTGATGGAAGACGAGAATGGCCAGATCTCAGATACCCATTCGGTTTCGGCGGGCCTTGATTATCCCGGCGTCGGCCCGGAGCATGCCTGGTTGAAGGATGTTGGACGCGCCAGCTATGTGACGGCGACCGATGAAGAAGCGCTACACGCTTTCCGTTATTTGACCAAGGTCGAAGGCATTATGCCGGCACTGGAGTCGAGCCATGCCGTGGCCTATGCCATGAAGCTGGCCAAGCAAATGGATAAGGACCAGATCCTGGTGGTGAATCTTTCCGGGCGTGGTGACAAGGATATTCATACCATTGCCAACCTGGACAAAATCACGCTTTAACGCCAGCTGCCGACGATAGGAACCTACTCATGAGTCGTATCAAGACATGTTTCGAAAGCCTGCGCGAGCAAGGGCGTCAGGCGTTGATTCCCTTCATCACCGCCGGTGACCCTAATCCCCAGGCCACGGTTCCCCTGATGCATGCCATGGTGGAGGCGGGGGCCGATGTGCTTGAGCTCGGGATTCCGTTTTCCGATCCCATGGCGGACGGGCCTGTGATTCAATTGGCGTGCGAACGCGCGCTCGCGCATGGTATGTCATTGCTGAAAGTGCTGGGCATCGTCGCGGAGTTTCGTCAGAAGGACAGCCGCACGCCCGTGGTTCTCATGGGATATTTGAATCCAGTGGAAGCCATGGGGGCAGAACGCTTTGCCCAGCTTGCCAGCGAGGCCGGCGTGGATGGCGTGCTGACCGTGGACCTGCCACCTGAGGAGGGTGACTCCCTGGTGCCGATCCTGCGGGCGCGGGGCGTGGACGCTATCTTTCTGTTGGCGCCTACCACGACTGAAGAGCGTATCCGATCGATCTGCGAACAAAGTAGCGGCTATGTCTATTACGTCTCTCTTAAGGGCGTGACTGGTTCCAAGGCACTGGATATGGAAACCGTCGAAGCCAAGCTGGAACAGATTCGTCGTCTGACCGATCTGCCGGTCGGAGTTGGCTTTGGCATCCGGGACGCCCAATCAGCGCGCGCGGTGGCTTCAGTTGCAGACGCCGTGATCGTCGGCTCGGTAATCGTTAACACGATCGCCGATAATCAAGATGACCTGAAGGCCATGGTCGCCAGCGTAAGCCAGCTGGTGCTCGGTCTGCGTACGGCCATCGATGCGCGCTAATGGTCCCGAATTCGCCGTGCTAAAAGCATCGATATGCTTTTTTTCCCAGCACAGCAAGCCAAAGCGGAGTGATAGATGAGTAGCTGGCTTGAGAAGATCATGCCGGGCATGAACCGCTCGGAGAGTAAACAGCGTAGTAGTGTGCCCGAGGGCGTTTGGAAGAAGTGTCCGAAATGCAGCTCAGCGCTTTATGGACCCGAGCTCGAGCGCAATCTCGAAGTCTGCCCGAAGTGTGAGTATCACATTCGCTTGAGTGCACGTCAGCGTATTGACTGCTTTCTCGACTTTGAGGGGCGCGAGGAGTTGGCGGCGGATTTGGAGCCGGAAGACCGCCTCAAGTTCAAAGACAGCAAACGGTACAAGGACCGCCTGGCCAGTAATCAAAAGGCCACCGGTGAGAAAGACGCACTGATTTGCTGCCGCGGAACGGTTCTTGGCATCCCGATGGTGGTGGTGGCCTTTGAGTTCAATTTCCTCGGCGGCTCCATGGGCGCGGTTGTTGGTGAGAAGTTCGTGCGTGCGGTGAACCTCTGCCTGCGGGAGAATTTGCCGCTGGTGTGCTTCTCCGCCAGTGGCGGAGCTCGCATGCAGGAAGCGCTGATGTCGTTGATGCAAATGGCCAAGACGTCGGCTGCGTTGGAACGTTTACGGCAGCAGGGAATTCCCTATATTTCCGTTCTCACCGACCCGGTGTTCGGTGGCGTGTCGGCAAGTCTGGCCATGCTGGGCGATCTGAATATTGCTGAACCGAATGCGTTGATTGGTTTTGCCGGGCCTCGTGTGATTGAACAGACCGTGCGGGAGAAATTGCCGGAGGGCTTTCAGCGTAGCGAATTTCTGCTTGAGCACGGCGTGATCGATATGATCGTCAGCCGCCATGATATGCAAAACCAAATTGCCGCGGTGGTGGCCAAGCTGATGCGACTGCCACAACCGCAGCCGCAGGTGCAACCTTCCGAAGCCAATCCACCGGCTGCCTGAAATGACCGCCCCGACCGCTTTAACCACGCTTGATCAATGGTTGGCTTATATTGCCGGGCAGCATGCACAGGTGATGGAGCTTGGCCTTGATCGCGTGGCCAGGGTGCTGGCGCGCATGGAGTTGCCACGCAGCCGCCTGGGGCGGGTTATTACCGTAGCTGGCACCAATGGCAAGGGCACCACGGTGGCGGCGATCGAGCGACTGCTCGCGGCTCGGGGCCATCGAGTGGTAGCTTATTCGTCACCTCATTTACTGCGTTACAACGAGCGTGTTCGGCTGAATGGTGCCGATGCGGATGACGCATCCTTGTGCCGAGGCTTTGCAGCCGTCGACAAGGCTCGTGGCGATATTCCATTGACTTACTTTGAATTCGGCACCCTGGCGGCACTGCATTGCTTTGCCGAGGTCGCGCCGGATTACTGCCTTCTCGAGGTTGGACTGGGTGGTCGGCTGGATGCGGTGAACGTGGTGGATGCGGATGTCGCGGTCATCACCACAATCGATATCGATCACGTGGACTGGCTGGGCACTGATCGGGAAACCATTGCCCGGGAAAAGGCCGGTATTCTGCGATCCGGTGCGTCCTTTTTCTGCGGGGACCCTGCGCCACCACAGGCGCTGTCTGAAATTGCCAACGCCCTCGATGTCCGTGGTTTCTGGCGGGGCCGTAACTTCTTTGTCGAATCGCTCGGGCAGGGGTGCTGGCGCTGGCGTGGCGAGAATGGCGCGGGAGCCCCAGTGGTCCTGGATGACCTGCCTCCTTTGGCAATCCCAGTCGATAACGCGGCCCTGGCGCTGCAGGTTGTTAGCTGGCTTGATGAATTGGCGCCGGCGGAGCAGGTGAGGGCATTGTTGCCGGCGATCCAGATGCCGGGCCGATTCCAGCAAGTATGCACGCACCCGGACCTGGTGTTGGATGTTGGGCACAATCCTCAGGCCGCGCGTTACCTGCGAGATCGCGTGCAGGCGCGTGCGGGGCGCTGGAATGCCCTGTTTTCGGCTCTTGCGGACAAGGACATAACCCAGGTCGTTAGCGCCCTGGCGGGCGATATCGAGCAATGGTACTGTGCGCCTCTGACGGTTGAGCGCGCCGCTACCCTGAGCCAACTGCAGGCCGCGTTTGCGGCGGCCGGTGTCACCCGGGTCCTGTTTTTCAAGTCATTTGCGGACGCTTTTGACTCTGCCATGGAACATGCCAGCGCGCAGGATCACCTGCTGGCCTTCGGCTCCTTTTTTACGGTGGCAGAAACTCAACGGTTGCTTGATGCCATGGCGCCGGCCGGTAACTAAATTCAGTAAAATTTACGGGGGTTTCAGCGAAGTGGACGGGTTCAAGCAACGAATTGTCGGCGCTATCGTGTTGATCTCGCTGGCGGTGATCTTTATTCCAATGCTGTTCGATGAGCCGCATGAAGAGCGCACAAGTCGGGTGTTGCCGATTCCGGAACAACCACCGCTGTCTACCTTCACGATCGAGGAGCCAAAGCCCTTGAATCTGCCGGAACCGGGCGCGCAGGAGCCTGGATTGGTGGAAGCGCCGGATGATGCACCGGCATCCTATAGCGCAGCGCCAGGCGAGGTTTCTTCGCCTGCTGGTTCAGTGGCGCCCTCTGTTTCCTCGCCAATGAAATCGGCTCCGGCAAAGGAACCTGAGGCGGTTGGCGCACCCGATGCGAATGCCGTGGTGCGTGAATCGGTGCTGGATGAAAAAGGCCTGGCGAATGCCTGGAGCGTGCAGATTGGTACTTTCGCCAACCATGACAATGCCTATCGTCTACGGGACCGAATCCGCGAAAGTGGGTTAAAAGGCTATACCCGGGAAATCACGTCGGATGGCCAGAGCATGGTGCGTGTTTTCGCCGGACCGGTGCTGACCGATGTCGACGCGCAGAAGCTGAAGACCCGTGTTGATGAGGTTCTGGGTGTGAAATCCCTGGTGGTGCGTTATACGCCCTGAACCACTTGCTCGAATCTGGTGCGATTCGACTGGAATCACCCCCTGTTGGTGATTACCGCCATTTGCCTGGTTGAGTGACTCTGGTAAAATTCCGGGCGATTTAAATTCCTTTCTACTGGCGCGCCGATGCAAAGCTTCCTCTGGGTCGACTGGGTTATTCTGGCGATCATTCTGATCTCCTGTGTCATCAGCCTAGTGCGCGGATTTATCCGCGAAGCCTTGTCGTTAGTCACCTGGGTCGCAGCGTTTATCATTGCCCGCCTGTTTCATCCGAATATGCAAGCGTTGCTGGTGGATACCATCAGTGTTCCATCCGTGCGCTTTATCGCCGCATTTCTGATCCTGTTCGTGGCGACTCTGATTGTGGGGGCGCTGATCAACCATCTGATTGGTGCTCTGGTGCGTATGACCGGCCTGACCGGCACGGATCGGGTCCTTGGCATCGCTTTTGGCCTGGCCCGCGGTGTTGTGGTCGTGGTGGCGAGTATCGCCCTGCTGCGCATGACCCCGGTGACCCAGGATGAGTGGTGGAATCAGTCGGCGCTTATTCCGCAATTTGCACTGGTCGAAAACTGGTCGCGAACAGTGTTTGGCGATAGTATGGCAGCCCTGTTTTAGGGCATGGTCCTGAGCCGATCCGATAACCGCCACCTGTACAGAGTGGCCGCGCCGGGCGCGATTTTTGTGCCTGGTAACCGTTGCATATCTGATATGCACGTCAACAAACGTTAGCCGAATCCAACCGAAAGAGGTGTCACACATGTGCGGTATAAGAAACCTTGGACCTACAGTTTTAGGAATTTCAGTAAGTGCATAAAGATCACA
>CAYXVO010000220.1:0-5346 GCA_964467875.1 uncultured Pseudomonadales bacterium
CTCCCACACCACCCGGCATGCGGGTCCGCACCGGGCGGTTCGAGAAGTTGAGGTTATGAGAGACGCGGCACGCCCAACTGATCGAAGTAGGCAATTGTCAGCACATGGTGGATGGCGGACCGACTGTTATGCCACCAGCGACGGCTCAGGGCCGCCACCGATTCCGCAACCCAGGGGCTTGCGCCAAGGCGCAACAGCTCCCGGTAGATGGTCTTGCCTCGCCGCCACTGCTTGAGATGCAAGGCTCTCAGGCGGCGGCGCAACCACTCATCCAGTGATCGCCAGATGCGTGGCGTTTGCGCCAGCCCGAAGTACCCTTTCCATCCCAGCAGGTAGCTACGGAGCTTCTCCACGACCTGCGCCACACTGCGACCTCCCGAGCGTCGGGTCAGTTGCCTGACCCTTAGCTTGAACACCTGTAACGCCTTCTCCGACACCGCACGTCGGACGTCCCCGTCTCTCGTCCGCCATAAGGCATAACCGAGGAACTTGCGACCAAACACGCAGGTCACCGCACTTTTGGACTCATTCATCTTCAAGCGCAGCGTGTCGTAGCGGCGTCTCAGCAGTCGCATCACACGCTCTCCCGCCCGCTGGCTGCGCACGTAAACGTTGCAATCATCGGCGTATCGGGCGAACCGATGCCCTCGGCGTTCCAGTGCCCGATCCACTTCGTCCAGCAGCACGTTGGCCAGCAACGGCGATAGCGGGCCGCCTTGCGGCGTCCCATCCAATCGCCGAACGGCCACTCCGCCATCCATCATCCCCGCGTTCAGGTAGGCGCGAACCAGCCGGATGACTCCGGTGTCGTTCACCCGCTTCCTCAGGCGGTCGATCAGGATGTCGTGGTTGACCCGGTCAAAGAATCTCGACAGGTCAACGTCCACCACGATGTGGTATCCCTGCTGGGCATAACGTTGCGCGGCCAGAACCGCATCCTGGGCTCGTCGGCCCGGGCGGAAGCCGTAGCTGTGCTCGCTGAAGGTCGGATCGATCAGAGGTTGCAGCACTTGCAGCAGTGCTTGCTGAATCAGACGGTCGGTCACGGTGGGGATGCCCAGTTCTCGCTCGCTTCCATCTGGCTTCGGGATGCCTACCCGACGGACAGGCTGTGGCCGATAGGAACCCGCCAGCAGCTGCTGACGGAGCTCCGGCCAAGCCCATCGCAGGTGCTCGGCCGTCTGGACTATATCCAGACCATCGATACCCGCCGCTCCCTTGTTGGCCTTCACGCGCTTCCATGCCCGCTGCATATTCTCTCGTGCGAATGCCTGCTCCAGCAGGCTTCGCCCCGCGCCTTCCGGCTCTCGTCGCGGGAGCCCTGCTTCATCGCTGATCACCTCCGGCAAGGCTTCACCTTCCCGTGTGGCGACCCGCCCCGCTGATGCGGGCATCTGATGCAATACAGTACTCATCGACAAGGCGTTTGACGCTCCTTCTCGTTCGGCCCTTCGCCCCTTACCGGCGGCTACTACGGCCTCTGCTGACTTCTCGCTCCGCGTTGCCGCGTTGCCCTTTCAGGCATAAGGCGAGATCTCCCCGGGTAAGAACACACTCCTTCACCGCACAACCGCCGGATTTACGCCACTTCGCCTTGGCCACGAGAGCTTCGCGGCTTTATGCCCGCTTGCCCTGCTCGGCAGCGCCTTCTATCCGATTCTTGTTCATCGGCTCACGGTTTACGCTCCACGCTTCCTCCCCACGGTCGGTCACCCTTCCGCGGTTGCGCTTCACTTCGTTCGCTGTGGCCAGCTTACGGGAGGACTTGCACCTCCAGGAGTGCGCCCGTGCCGGGCGCACATAAAAAGCCGCCCAAAGGCGGCTTCAACGGTTATTGAGGTAATCCACGTAAGGCTGATCAAATTGATTGGCGATCTAGACGCCCGCCTTTGTGCACTGGCCCATGAACATCAACCGATCACTTACAAATATTTACACAATCAACCGCACAAAATGTATTGATATACTTACCGTGCAACTCTAGGCGACGATCGCTTTAATACATCCACAATGCGCTGACAGGCCTTGCCGTCTCCATACGGATTATGAGCTTGGCTCATTTGTTGATATACCCCTGCATCACTCAAAAGAGTGCACGTTTCGCCGACGATACTATCGAAATCCGTACCCACCAATTTAACCGTGCCGGCAGCAACGGCCTCGGGCCGCTCCGTGGTATCCCGCATCACCAGAACGGGCTTCCCGAGAGATGGTGCTTCCTCTTGAATCCCACCGGAATCCGTCAAAATCAGATAGGACTGCATCATCAGGTACACGAATGGCAGGTAATCCAACGGCTCAATCAACAGAATGTTGTCCATCCCCATCAACAGGCGATTAACCGGTTCGCGCACATTTGGGTTCAAATGCACCGGATACACAATCTGAACATCCGGGTGCAGACGACTGATCTCCGCCAGCGCCTGGCAAATCCGCTCAAAGCCACCTCCAAAGTTCTCCCGGCGATGACCGGTTACCAGAATCATCCGCTTGCTCGGGTCGCGCCAGGGAAACCGAGCCTCGATCTCCGCCCCCAATGCCGGATTCGCCTGCAAATGATCGCGCACCCAGTAAAGCGCATCGATCACCGTATTACCCGTCACTGTAATATGCTCCGGGTTAACACCCTCGCGAAGCAGATTCTCCTGCGCCATTTCAGTCGGTGCAAAATGATAACGCGCCAGCGCCCCCACCAACTTACGGTTCGCCTCCTCCGGCCAGGGGGAATACAAATTGCCGGTTCGCAGCCCCGCCTCCACATGCCCCACTGCAATCTGCTGATAATAAGCCGCCAGCGTGGTCGCAAAGGTCGTGGTGGTATCGCCATGCACTAAAACCACATCTGGCTGGAACTCCTCCAGCACCGGGCGAATCTTTTGCAGAATATTCGCCGTAATGTCATGCAATGACTGCCCGGGCTGCATCACATTGAGATCGTACTCGGGACGGATCTGAAACAACTCCAACACCTGATCAAGCATCTGCCGATGCTGCGCCGTCACGCAGACTCTCGATTCAATGGCAGACTCCTGGGCCAGGGCATGAACCAGCGGCGCCATCTTGATCGCCTCGGGACGAGTACCGAATACCGTTAATGTTTTCAATGGACGCTCAGATTGCATGCTTATCTCTTCTCACCTCTATTGGCCCAGCAGCCGTAAACTGGCTGATCACGCCCTTTCAACATATGCCAGCTAACATCGGCCGCAATTCTACACCGAACTTCAATTGGGGGTAATCAAAGCAGTCTGTTCGCGGCCACATCCCACTGAGGCAACCCAAAAAGGATGAACATTCTCCTCCCGAAAAGGTCATTCATGAGGCCCCATTACACTTCAACAACAAATCTTTCAAGCCGCCATCTGGACACACCCGCCAAGTTAATAGAAACTACGCACCGGCTAAAGCCGAGGTAGTCAGGGCCACACGCCGCACCGAATCTACTACGCTTTAACAGCGTCGCCAGTTTTATGAGCATTGTACTCAGCACCTGCAATCACAACGCTCTCGCAGGCTGCTAGAAAACCACTGTGCTGGACGCAAACCGTTCACTGTAGCAAGTTGAAATTGGTGAGAAGCCGACTACATTTCATGTGTCTGCCGAGCCACCGATCAGGAAGTTCCCTGCACTCGCAAGCCAGCCTGGTTATGCACCGCAACACTTTCCTTGCCGCGTGACACGCAGTACGCCGATTGCTCGATGCAATTGGCGATAAAGGACTTATCGCTAGCGTTATCAGAGTACCCTGCCATGCAACCGAACGCCTTTCTCCTCCTGAGCTCTAGCCTCACCACGCTATTTGCTATCTGGATGCTTCAGCCGTTTGCGCGCCGGGTTGGTCTGATCGACCTGCCCACTGCCCGCAAAGCCCACCGAGGTGAAGTGCCCGTGATTGGCGGACTGGCCATCTTCCTGGGATTTGTCATCACCTGGAGCCTGCAGGCGCCGCTCTCCGGCTCTCAACTGGTGTATACCCTCTGCGCGTTGAGTATCGTTTTGCTGGGCGTGATTGATGACGCCAAGAACCTGCCCGTGAAACCACGACTGGTTGTGCAAACCCTGATCTCGCTGGCCATGTGCTGGGGAACCGGCAAACTCCTGAGCGACTTCGGCAACCTGCTCGGCTTTGGCAATATTGATCTCGGCCTGATTGGGCTGTTAATCACCCCCATTGCCGTAATCGGCGCCATCAATGCCTTTAACATGATCGACGGCATCGATGGCCTTGCTGGTTCTCTCGCCCTGGTAAGCCTGGGCGCCATCGCCCTCATGCTGAATGCCAATGCCAACTTTCTGGAGATGGCCCTAGCACTGACACTGGCGGTATGCCTGCTGCCCTACCTGGCCGTGAACCTGACAATCCGACCATTCAAGCGCAAGATTTTCATGGGTGATGCCGGCAGCATGCTGCTGGGCTTCTCCATTGTCTGGCTGCTGGTTCAGGGGACTCAGAACAGCGATCCCGCCTTTCGGCCGGTGGCGGCACTCTGGTTTATTGCCATTCCCTTGATGGATATGACGGCGATCATGGTGCGTCGAGTCAGACGTGGGCAGTCTGCTTTCCAGGCGGACCGGGATCACCTGCACCATAAATTTCTCGCGGCTGGTTACAGCGACCGGCAGACGCTCACCCGCATCATTTGCCTGTCGGTTGCTTTTGCGGTGATCGGATTGATTGGTGAACGGGCACAGGTACCGGAATGGGTAATGTTCTTGAGTTTCTGTGGAGCGTTTGCCGTTTATATGAAGATGGTCAACAAGATTATTCCTGCAAGAGCAGCCACAAAGCCTAGCCTGGCCATAGCCGAAACAGCTCTAGACAACCAGACACTAGCCACCACCAAAAAGGCAGCCTAGGAAGCCGGCCTGGAGCCTGCACAGCGGCAGGCTCTAGCAATCCTCTTTTTCACCCACCGACCTCTCGTTACAGAGTTCGTGGTGCCCCCTCTCTGTTAGCCCCTATCTGTTAGCACCAATCCGCAATGAACCTCATATTCTTAATGCCCTCTTCAGACTCACTGCTCGCGTCACCTTTCCCGTTTCTTAATCAAGCGCCCATGAATCCCATTCCAGGTCTACACTTCAACGTCAAAAGAGAGCATAGAATTCGACGGCACCAAACTGCCTGATTGGTGATTAACCCAATCAATACCACAGGTCGAATGCTATACGGCGATCTAAGGCGCGGTCCTCGGGAGAGTCCTTAACGTGAAGATATTAGTCACAGGCGGAGCTGGATTCATTGGTTCCGCCGTCGTCAGACACATCATCCACAACACCGATGATGAAGTCGTTAACCTGGATAAGCTGACCTATGCCGGCAATTTGGAATCCCTGGCGGAGAT
>CAYXVO010000221.1:0-5337 GCA_964467875.1 uncultured Pseudomonadales bacterium
CACCGCCACCGCCGCCATGATGCTGCCGCTCGCACTCGGCCTGTCGGCACCTCTGGCGGACCGCTATCCCCGTTACCGTCTTTTCCTCCTGCTGGCTCTGGCCTGGTCGGCCAACGTCGGCGGCATGGGTACGCTGGTGGGCAGCCCGCCCAATGCCATTACCGCGGCAGCACTGGGTTGGGACTTCTATGACTGGCTCAGGGTTGGCTTGCCGGCGGTCGCAGTGCTGTTGCCGGTGGCGCTGCTCGTGCTCTATTTCATCGCCAGACCGGAGCCGGGCCTACCCAAGGTGGATACGGGCGCCAGGGTACAGTTTCCCCGCAACTCAGGCGCCTACGTGACGCTGGCGATCTTTGCCCTGACGGTGGTGCTGTGGATTGGTGGATCCTGGTTTGGCAAGCTCGTGAACATTACCAAGGATTTTGATGCGTGGGTTGCGGTGCTGGCGATTGTGCTTCTGGGGATCACCCGTTCCGTGGAATGGAATGACGTAGAGAAGCAGGCGAACTGGGGAGTGTTGCTACTATTCGGTGGCGGTATCGCGTTATCGGCCCTGATGCAGTCGTCAGGCACCAGTGCCTGGCTGGCCAATGAGGTCAGTGCACTCGTGCCAGCGGAACAGCCCTGGGTCACCTATCTGTTGGTGGCGCTCTTTGTCGTGTTTCTGACCGAGCTCGTGAGCAATACGGCCACGGCGGCATTGCTCGTACCACTGATGATGCCAGTGGCGACCATGGTTGGTGCAAGCCCTGAAGTAACGGCGGTTATTATTGGCCTCGCGGCGAGTTGCGCCTTTATGCTGCCCGTGGCAACGCCTCCGAACGCGCTCGTTTATGGAACGGGACTGGTGCCGCAGCGCACCATGATCAGGGCAGGCTTCATCATGAACCTTGTTTGCGTTGCGGTACTGGGGCTAGGTGCTAATTTGCTGGTTTAGCCAAGATCCGCCGCCGTCAGCTTTGGGTCGGAACGAGGATGGGACGCGTGACAGAAACCGGTTTGGGTGCCACCGGCTCCTTCTTGGGCTCCGGCGTCATGGCCAGGAAATTCTGAGGCAGGTTCTTCAGGGCTGCCATGAGCAGGCCGAACGGTGACGGTTCATTGCCTTCGTTGGTGCCCAGGTCAACCAGGTGGAAGTGGAGATAGGTAACGTCCTGTACGTCAGGGCCATTGGTGTAGAAGCGATAGCTTGATATGGCCTTGGACCGCATCAGATAGCTCGCAACCTGATAGGCGTCCACCAGATACGGCATGTCTTCCACGGAAATGTCGCCTGCATGCTTGATGTCGCGCTTGGGGATGATGACATAGTCCTTGCCCGCATTGGGCAGGGGATTCATCATCACCACCGAGCGGTCCGTTTCATAGACCACCGAGGGCAGCAGCCCCGGCAGTTTCTGCATGCCGATGGAGCCCACCAAGCCCAACAAATCATTCGGTTCCAGGCAACGCTCGCATTCGTTCAATGCCAAGAAGGATCGTGGCTGGCTCTGATTGAACAAATAGCCGCCCACTAGTATGCCCACGCACAGACAGAGGAAAGGGAATACCAGTTTCTTAAGCATCGTTTGTGACCTGGTTACATGGCAAAGACATGCGCTAATTTGAAGTAACTATTACCTTTGTGACATCCGTAGATCCCACGAGGTGTTGCTGAAAAAATGAGCGACACGCCGGAGTATAGCAGGGGCAACCCGGCTGGGCTGTAGTTCGCAAATCTGCGACAATGCGCGCCACGCCCGCGAGCGTACAAACTCCATGATATCCAATCGCACCCATTCGACTGGTGACCTGAACGATGCAGTTACAAAGTCTCGATCTCGCCGCACTGCTGGTTTATCTCATCGGCATTATGGCCATGGGGCTCTATTTTGCCCGTCGCAATACATCCACGGAAGAGTACTTCCTCGGTGGACGCCAGTTTGCGGGATGGGTCATCGGGTTGAGCCTGGTGGGCACCTCCATCAGCAGCATTACCTTCCTGGCCTATCCGGCCGATGGCTTCAAGGCGGCCTGGCTGCGTTATCTGCCTAATTTAATGTTGCCGTTGGCGGCAATCGTTGCCGTTTCCCTGTTCATTCCCATTTTCCGCAAGCAGGCCCTGACCACGGCCTATGAATACCTGGAGCTGCGCTTCGGTCCGGGGGTGCGGGCCTATGGGGCGGCTGCGTTTGTATTTGCGCAGTTGGTACGTATCAGCACCATCCTCTATCTGCTGGCGTTGCTGATTCACGAGGTCACGGGCCTGGATACGGCGTGGAGCGTGTTTATTGCTGGCGGCTTTGTGGCGCTCTACACGATTATTGGCGGTATTGACGCGGTGATCTGGACCGATGTGGTGCAAACCATTGTGCTGATGCTGGGCGGGGTGGTGGTGCTGGTCGTCATTGTGCAGGCGTTGCCAGGTGGATTAGGGCAGATCCTGGATGTGGCAAATGAGCACAGCAAGCTGTCTTTTGCTGACTGGCAGGACGGGGAAACGATTCCACTCAGTTGGGATCTATCGCTACTCAGCAAAACCGGCACCATGATGCTCCTGCTGGGCCTGATCAACTGGCTGACGGAGTACGGCGCCAATCAGAATGTGGTGCAGCGTTACATTGCAGCTCGCAGCGACCGTGAAGCGCGTAAAGCTGTGTGGGTGTGTGTGCTGGCCAGTCTACCCATTTGGGCGTTCTATATGTTTTTGGGCACGGCGCTCTATGTGTTCTATCTGCAGTTTCCTGCGCCGGAAGTCACGGAAATGCTCGATGGCACCCGCAAAGCAGAACAGATACTGCCTTGGTTCATCCTGCGCGAGATGCCCGTGGGGCTCGCCGGTATCGTGATTGCCGCGGCGCTGGCGGCCGCCATGTCTTCGCTGGATAGCAGTATCAACGCCATTGAAACGGGGTCCATCAATGACATCTACCGCCGCTTCCTGCGCCCATCGGCCGATGATCGACACTACCTGCGCGTAGCGTATGGCATTGCCACGGGAGCCAGTCTCTTCATGATCGCGGGTGCGTTTTATATTCTGAATGCCGAAACCAAAACCCTGCAGGATTACGCCACCATTCTGGTATCCCTGTTTGGCGGCGGCTTGCTTGGGTTATATGGTGTGGCATTCGCCACCAGTCGCTTCCGCGGTATTGTGCCCTGGATAGGTATTGTCGCCACCCTGGCGTTTACGGCCTGGACCATTGCCGTAAGCAACGGCTGGCTGGAGGCGTCCTTGCCCTTCGATCTGTATTACACCGCGATCATCGCTAACCTGGTGATGGTGGTGGGAATTCTGTTTGGTTGGTTGCTCAAAAGAGCCCTTATGCGCCGCACAGCTTAACAGCTTAACAGCTAAACGAGCGAACTCGCTGAGATCAAGAACGGCTTGAACTGTGCTAGCCATGGGTGTCATCAGCAGCCTGGGGCCCTGTCCAAACAGGGCCTGAGTCTTTAGAGGGCATGAATATCTGGCGGAAGAGTGGGACGAGCAGTTGTCCGCCGCGTTCGTTCAAGTGATCATCATCGAAATAAATAGGTAAGCCATCCTCGTCTCCCCAGCAACGTCCATCGCTGCACAGATAGGGACGGGGATCCAGTAATTTCACCCCGCATCGCTCCGCTGCACGATTCTGCGTTTCCACAATAAACTTATGGCGTGCGTCGTATTCGTCCAGACTAATGGATATCCGCCGCTGCTCGCCGCGAATGAGGGCTCTGCCCATCATTCTGGGAACATCCAGTTTTAATTCAGGAATGGGGCGCAGCATGTAGACAGGACGATGGGCCGCAAATGCGCAGGCCGTATCGATAATGCCCTGGCTCATTTCTGCCTAATATTCATCGGTCCGGGTGGCATAAGGTTTTGTTATATAAGTGTGAGGGTGTGAAGACGCTATTTCCTCGTTAGGTCCTTCAATCGCTGCGGTGATGCGGTTGACGATCAATAGGGGGGCCGCGCCAGGTAATGCCTTGGCGCGTCCTATGGCATCAGCAACAAACTGGCCACAGGCGAATGCTCTGTCTTTCGAATACTGGACGTTCGCGATAGTCGTACAGTTCGAGGACGACCAATCCAACACATGAAGATCGCCAGATGGCAGGGCCTTTTCTACGGATCTGACGATAGATTGAGCATGGCTGTCACCGATTACGATAACGCCCAAGTTGTCACCGCCATAGGTGCATGAGCGTTGCTCCGCATTGGATTTGGTGTAGCAGTCCTTTTTCTGCGGATTCTTGTTGTTGGCTTCCGCGAAAACAGCGTTAACTTGCGGGTCCAGTCGTCCATAGATCCCATCATTATCCTTGATCAGCTGAAACGGTAACGCGATCAATACCAAGACGCTGACGATGGCGAAAGTCTGACGCCTCGGCTTCAGAACGGTAAGTCTCTGACGCGCGGGCCCCTCGATGTATGCCCAGGATAGCCATCCCAGCACCAGAGTCAGTGCCAGAGCACTCAGGACGGGCACCCATTGTTGCTGAAGTTCGAAGTACACCAAGCCTACACACAGCGGCCAGTGCCATAGATAAATGGAGTAGGAGGTTTTTCCGAGCCACTGAAAAGGAGCCTTGGTTGACAGCCAGGAGGACCGTTGTGAGGCCAACAAGACCAGCGCCGTTCCCAGGGTGGGCAGCAAGGCCCAAGAGCCAGGCCACACCGCTTCGGAGTTCAGGAGCAGGATGCTGGCGCCGATCATCAGAAAGCCGGTGCACTCCAGCAAGCGACTGGACCGATTCGAAAGCTGAACGCGATTGGCGTAAAAGTAGACCAGGCCGCCCGCCAGCATTTCCCAGGCGCGGGTATGTAATAGATAGAAGGAGCCGCTAGGTTCGCGTGGACTCAGGAAGATGCTCAGCGCAAGCGATGTGAGGAAAAGCGCCAGTATTGTGAGCCCCACGACTTTACGATCAGGCCGTAACTTCCAGACTGCCATCAAAATGAGGGGGAAAAGCAGATAGAACTGCCATTCGACAGACAGGGACCAGGTATGTAGCAGCCATTTTTCATGAGAGGCGGCATCAAAGTAACCCGCTTCCTGCCAAAACCGTATGTTGGATATGAAGACGATTGCCCTGATCCCGTGTGACGCCAACATCTCGTAGTCGTGGGGGCCGAGAAGAAACCAGCCAGCGATCATCAAGGTCACACAGAGAACCATCAGTGCAGGCAGGATGCGGCGGGCCCGGGCCAAGTAAAATTGGGCCAGGGAGAATGCCCGCCTACGAGTGTTTGCACCTGCACTGTTTGAGGTGGAGGCACAGAGCCCCTCCACGATAATGCCGGTCATCAGAAAGCCTGAGATGACGAAGAACACATCAACGCCAACAAAACCACCTGCAAAGCCCGGCACG
>CAYXVO010000222.1:0-360 GCA_964467875.1 uncultured Pseudomonadales bacterium
CCAATTACCAGATGCCCCTTCTTTTCCTTGCCCCAGGGTGACGCTCATGAACAACAGCTCCTCCGCACCCCTGTCGTCCACCGAGATCTCTGCGCTGGAGGATATTCTGTTTGATGAGCGCTTTGTTGAAGACGCTCTCGATTATTTTGGTATTCACGGCATGCTCAGTGCGTTGGCGGTCGGCCCCGTGCAGCAGTCTCCTGGCGAATGGGTCTCGCTGGCCTTTGGGCAGCAGGTAACCGCGGATGACCTGGCGGAATATGACGTCGTACAGACCTATCTGGAACGCACGTTTCGACATATTCGCACGGCGCTAAATGGTGAGGAGCAGGTTGAACTGCCAGCTGAAACCTATGAGGA
>CAYXVO010000222.1:370-5335 GCA_964467875.1 uncultured Pseudomonadales bacterium
CTGGTTTTGTCGAGGCATTTATAGCTCACGAAGCAGAATGGTTTAAGGACCGCCAGGACTTAGTGGCGGAGCTCCTTCTACCTGTGATGGCGGTGTCGGATCTGTTTGACGACGAAGACTTTTCTCAGATCAAATCAAACCCAAAGATCATGGAGCAGTTGAGTGAGCAGATTCCTGAGGTGCTGACCGATCTCTATTTACTATTTCATGCCCAGGACTGAAGCAAGCCACCCCTTGGCTTGAGCCGCCTCATACTCCGCAATCGTATTCAGCGGTTGGCAACGAGACCTTAGCTCGACGTTTACCGTTGTTATAGCTGCCGCAGTATCCTGCGCATCCCTTCCCCGCACGAGAAATGCCTGCGGGGAAGACCCAGACGCGCGCCATCAAAGTCGCATCAGCCAAGCGTCCACCCTGCCCCAGAAATAAGCCAACCAACGACGACGCCAGTAAGGTCTTAGCCAGTCCTTTAGCAACTGCTCTTCACTCTCCTCGAAACAGGTCTGGAAAAGCTCCACCACTCCCAGGGCAAACCCGGCGTTGTCGATTTCCTGGTTTCCTTCCAGGTTCCAGCGCTGATTCCAGTGATCCAAATTGCAGGAGCCAATAGAGCTCCAATCGTCACACAGAATCATCTTGGCGTGGATAAAACGTGGCTGAAACTCGTAGATGCGAACCCCATGACGCAACAGGCGTTTATAGTAGCGCCAGCCCGCATAGCGAACACCGGCGTGATCGGTTTCAGGCCCTGGCAGCAGCACCCTGACATCGATCCCCCGCTGAGCAGCACGCATTAATGTGCGGCGTATGCGCCAGGACGGCGCGAAATAGGGCGTGGCGATATAGAGTCGGCCTTGTGCCTTACGGGCTCGTGCCAAAAACTCCCGCAGGATGCCTTGGTGCAGGTGCCCTTCAGCCCAGGCGGCCCTGCCTGTCATGGTGCCGCGCCGATCAGTGAGCAAGCCCGGCAGCACCAGCGGTTCACCGGTTGTTCGCTGCCAGATTCGGCAAAACTGTTCCCGCCACTGCGCCAGGACCGGCCCCTGAATGCGCACAGCGACATCGAGCCATGGCGCGGCCTTACCGTGCTCATGCATTGGTGCCCCAGGGCCGGGCCAGAACCGATCGGTGATGCAGAAGCCTCCGACAAATGCGGCCTGCTGGTCGACCTGAATAAACTTCCGATGATCCCGGCGCAGATTTGCCACCCATTTCGCAACTTGGATCGGATTAAACCAGACCACCTGAATGCCCGGATGCGATAACAACTCTTCCGCCAATCCAATGACACCCCGTGACCCGAAATGATCCAGCACCACCCGCACTTGGACACCCCGGCAAGCCGCCCGTCGCAGCGCGAGAAATAGCTCAGTGGCAAAATATCCGGGTACGACAAGGTAATGCTCAACCAGTATGTAATGCGCGGCCGAGTCTATTGCCATCAGAATGGCTCGGCCGCAGTCCTCGCCGTCGATCAGCAGATCAAACTGGTTTCCAGGAACAGCACGCGACCAGAGCAGCATAAGTCAGAACTCACTGATGCAGCGTTGGCCAGAGCTCCCACACCGGCCTCAAACCGCGCGGAATTGGTGGGAATCGCCCGATCTCCTGCCAGGGACCGGGTCCGTGGAAATCACTCCCACAAGACGCGAACAGATCGTGGCGCTGGCAGAGTTCGGACATTAATCCCAGGCGGCCAGAGTCAATATTCGGCAAGGCGACTTCCAGGGCCATACCACCATTGCCCTTGAACTCAACCAAAAGACGCCTCAGCTTGGCGGTGGTCATTTTATAGCGTGTGGGATGCGCCAGGACCGCAACGCCGCCGGCCTGCTGAATCCAGTTCAAAATTTCCACCAACTCCGGCCAATACTGTTTGACGTCGCCAACCTTACCGGCGCCAAGGTAACGCTCAAACGCCTGTTGCGGGGAGTCCACATAGCCGCGACCCACCAAGTAACGGGCAAAATCCGGACGCGCGGGAACTTTGCCACCCAACTCTTCAGTAACCGCCAGCCAGACATCGCCCAACTTCAGGCGCTCCAACTTATCGGCAATAACCCGAGCCCGCATCAGACGGTTTGATTGCTGGGTGTCCACCGCCGCTTCCAGCACCGAGCTGTTCGGATCAATATTCAAGCCCACCACGTGCAGCGTGATGCCGTTCCAGACACAGGAAAACTCCACACCGGCGACTAGTTCAATGCCGCTTCCAAGGGCAGTCTGTTTCGCCTCCGCGAGGCCAGAGACTGTATCATGGTCGGTAAGAGCGAGGACTGTAACGCCCTGGGTCGCGGCACGCTCGATAAGCGCGGTGGGCGTCAAGGCACCATCCGATGCGGTGCTGTGCATGTGCAGGTCGATGTTACTGCGGTGTCTGTCAGTACTGCTTTGTGTCATGCGGCTCTGGTCAGTGCTCTAAGGTGGTCATTGGTGTCGGGATGGTACGTGCTATGTCGGTCGGGTAACGTACTTCGAAAGTTGTCTCTTCCGAAAGCAGCGCGAGCGGCTGGGTTTGTCTCAAGTTGACGCCAGTCTACAAGTAACACGCCGGATGCAGTATGATTCACAACATCGAGCGCAATTGAAACCAGATCATGGAATTTCTATTCTACTTTTTCTGGTTCTGGTCTTTTTCATTGCTTACAAGGTTACAGACAATATCTGCCAGGTAACAGCGGTATCCTGAACCTTTATATTGCCCATAACTTCAGTCAGCAGCTCTGGGTCAATTTCATACTATTGGGCCTGGGGGCACTGACTCTGATTTTCGTGTTGATTCATGGAGCATTCCTAACGTATGACCAAATACTACGCCATCCTTGGGAAGGACGTTCCAGACAGCCTGGAAAAGCGTAAAGCCGCCCGTCCGGAACACCTGGCGCGTCTTGAACAGTTGAAACTTGAAAGCCGCCTGCTGCTCGCTGGCCCCTTCCCCGCGGTTGACAGCACCGATCCGGGCTCGGCTGGGTTTACCGGAAGCCTGATCGTTGCCGCGTTCTCGTCACTGGAAGAAGCCAGGGATTGGGCTGAAGCTGATCCGTACCGGCATGCGGGGGTCTATGAGGAAGTCAGTGTCAGGCCTTTTAAGCCAGTCCTTCCCTAGGCGCTGATCACCACCGTTCGCCATTCTCAATGCGAACTATCCTTATGTTCGTGTAACGTTATTTATTCATGTAATTCGGGTGAGGAGCATCACTGTGAGAAATTTCATTGCCATTCTAGCCATGGCATTGGTTTGTAGCGTCGCAACAGCTCAGAGCCGCATGTATATCGACGACAATAATCAGGTTCCACTTCGCTCCGGGCAAAGCCTCGAATACCGTATTCTTCATCGCGGACTTCCCGCAGGTACTCCCGTTGAGGTTCTTGAGCAGAACGAAGACTCCGGATACAGCCGCGTACGAACGCAGGCCGGGCAAGAGGGCTGGCTCTTAAGCCGCTTTTTAACCCCACAACCGATCGCTCGGGATCGACTGCAGGCGGCTGAAAAGAAGCTGGCGCAGGTTTCTGAAAAGAACAGCGAACTGACGGCGCAACACAAGAATCTTCTGCAGGAAAATAAGCGACTGGAAGGCGAAAACGCCCGACTTAAAAATGATGGCCAGCAAGTTCAGGAGGAACTGCTTCACATCAAACGCATTTCGGAAAATGCCGTTGCACTGGATCGCCGCAACCAGGAGTTGCAGGAGCAGAATCAGCAACTGAAAGGCGAAGTCGAACTGCTTACCGCGGAGAACCAGCGCCTCACCGACAACGCCGATACCGATAACATGCTGATCGGCGCCGCATTGGTGTTACTTGGGGTCATCATCGCAGTCGTCCTGCCCTGGATGAGACCCAGGAAGAAAAGCTCCTGGGCTTAAACGTATTCGCGAAGGAGGCAGGCCAATGAGCTCAAGTATGCGAAACTGGGCAGAAAAACGGGATTTCATCCGCATGTCCATGGACGCGCCCATCAGAATCACGACTGCGGATTCAACGAGGACGATCCAGGGAGTTTGCAAGGACTTAAGCGGCACGGGGCTCTCCATCGAAGTTGCCGAGCCTGTGCCGACCGGCGAGACGCTACAGGTCTACCTGGCGTCGCCGAACGCCAACCTGCCCTCCTTCGAGGCACAAGTACAGGTCGTGCGCTGCACGCCGCTGGCAGATCAGCAGTTCCTGCTGGGCGTGGAAATACTGCAAATCAATTAACCGTAGCAGTCCGCGCCGGACAGTGAATGAGCGCTGTATCCAGATCATCTTTATCCAGATACAGCGCCCGTTAATCCGGCATGACGATGGCTAATTCGCCGCGAAACTACTTATTCCGCCCGATAACCGGTGATTCTGCCGGAGAATGGGTTATGCCGGCATGGACAGAGGCTCGGAGGATACCACCACGCCATTGTTGTCTGCGTATAGATATTCACCGGGCGCGAACGTCACACCGCCGAAAGTCACTGGAACGTTTAAGTCACCAACACCCCGTTTGTCGGTCTTCTTGGGATGTGAACCCAGCGCCTGAACCCCCAGGTTGGTCTCCATGATCACATCCACATCACGGATACAACCGTACACGAGAATGCCTTCCCAGCCATTTTTCGCGGCCTGTTCCGCCAGCATGTCGCCCAGTAACGCCGCCCGCATGGATCCGCCGCCATC
This sequence comes from uncultured Pseudomonadales bacterium, assembly GCA_964467875.1. Classification (GTDB taxonomy): domain Bacteria; phylum Pseudomonadota; class Gammaproteobacteria; order Pseudomonadales; family Oleiphilaceae; genus JAEZAA01. The sequence continues at coordinate 5,018 of CAYXVO010000222.1, forward strand.
CACAACAAGCACCTTCCCCTTGCCGTCCTTCCCAACCTGCTCTTTAACGAGAGAGTTATCCTCAAAGCACTTCACGGTCACGATCTGGCCGCCGAATGAATCCTTGCCTCCCAGGTTCTGGAACATGGGCTCGACCACACGAATCAGATCCGGGTAGGCATCGCATAAATCAGGGGTAACATATCTCATGGTTATTTCCTCTTTCGGTGAAAGCCTGAATCAACATCAGGAACTGAATTAAATGCCGGTCCACCCAGCAGTCCGTCAAGCTCAGATGACTTCCTGCTGCATGGTCGCCGAATTCACGATCAGCACATG
>CAYXVO010000223.1:0-5332 GCA_964467875.1 uncultured Pseudomonadales bacterium
TATGCATGCTCCACCCTCTCCCCAACCCTCTCCCCTCAAGGGAGAGGGAGTAAAAACAGCAGCTTGCAAGCTGTGTGTCTAGGATGGTCCAGAGGGAGAGGGAGCTGCTCTAAGCCGCGCTTGCTAGACGGGCGTGGTACTGATCTCCACCGCCACCCAAACAACCACACCGCCCCCCCAACCTCTCATCTGGACTCGCCATGACCACGGACATTCAACAGGACCTTGTATCCCAGGCCGTCGCCCAGGGCGGCGCCTATGAAGTGATTCGCCGCCGCCTGCTGGAGCAGGGCCGCGACCTCAAGCAGCGTATCGAACACCTGAACCAGCAGCGTCTGGCGGAGTTCGGCAGCACCGGCCTGGAGGTAACCGGGCGGGCCCGGGCGCGGACCGAGCACAACTGCGTGGCGCGCGACACGGTGCGGGTGGGGCAGTACATCCTGTTGGGTTACAACGTCTTCAAGGGATTGCAGAAGACCACGGCGGTGGAGGATGTGTTCTGCCTGTACCTGCTGCATGAGGGCGCCGCCGGGCTGGAGTTTATTCACCAGCCGGTGCAGGGCAGCTTCCTCGACCATGACCGCTTTCGAGCCGATTTCATCGAGCTGTACACCTTCTATAAATCGCCCTGGCTGCAGCAGCTGGCGGTGCGGGATGGCAAGCTGCTGGCCAATTTCAGGATTGGCGAGAAAGAGTCGGACATCCGGGTGTTCCGCTGGTCGCTCTCGCCCACCGGCGAGGTGCTGGAATATCTCGACAACCGTGGCGAGCGCGACATTGCCTTGCCACCCAAGGCCGATTTCGACTGGATTGCGGTGGGCCGGGATCAGGTGGTGCAGGGCCGCCATCCCCACATCAACATCCTCGACAAGCTGTTCGTGGACAACGTCCAGGGTGATATCACCTTCAAGGTCGAAAACAACACTCAGTCGGGCCAGGGCATTTATGCCGACCCAGTCGAGGATACAACCCAGGCCCTGGACGATGCGGAGTTCCATTACGCCGCTCTGGGCCATCTCATATTGGTGCGCATCAAACCCTACCGCGAAGAGCTGGTGCGCCACTATGTGTACAACGCACTCCTGCAGCAGGTGGTGCGGATCGACGAGATGGGGGCCTCCTGTGTTCAGTTGCCGGAGAACCACGGCATCATCTATCCCAGTGGTTACTACCTGCAGACCGGCGAGCTCAAGCGGTTTGATCTGGATTCGCGCGGCTTTCGCTTCAAGCGCCGCATCGCCTCGCCCAACGGCGAGGATGTGCTGTATATCTTCTATCATCCGGAAGACGGGCGCTCGGTCCTGCACAGCTACAACATCATCAACAAGGCGGTGGCCAATCCGATCCAGGGCCACGGCTATGCCCTGTTTCCGGACGGTCGCCTGGTCTTGTTGCAGGCCTCGGATGAGCCCAGCCGGGTGCATGCCATGCAGATCTGGCGCACGCCGTTTTGCAGCGAGGAGTTTGCGGCCCAGGACGGGGGCGAGCAGACCTTTCTCGGCAAGATTGGCAATGCCGAGCTGGTGCGGGGGATTTCCGAGCTCTACAGCATCGAGCGCCTGCTGGCCAAGGAAGAGGTGCGCCCGGGACATTACAACGACCTGATCCGCGCCATTACCCGCCTGTTCGACGGGTATCACTGGCTGGGGGCCGACACCCTGGATGGGCTCGACGAGGGCCTGCGCCACATCGCCGACACCGCCGAGCTGATTCTCGACGAATACGAGAAGGTGCAGGCGATTCAAGAGCAGTCCCGCCAGGCGCTGGTCGAGGCGGAACAAACCCAGACCGCTTTGCTGCGCCGGATCAGCCCGCAAGGCTGGGACCGACCGGATCAGTTCATCGATGCCCTGGCGGATCTGCGGCGGCATCGGGGGCATTTACTGACCATTCGCGACTATCGCTACATGAACGTGGCCCGGGTCGACGAGCTGGAACAGCAGGTCATCGCCAGCGAAACCCGCCTGTCCAAGGATACCCTGGCCTATCTGGCCAAGCCCAAGTCGCTGGCCAGTTACGACAGCAAGCTGGTGGAGCTGGACGCGCAACTGGCCGAGGCGCAAACCCTGGAGCAGATCAAGGCGGTCGCCGCGCAGTACGAGCAGCAGTCCCAGGGGTTGGGGCTGGTGTCCGAGCTATTGGCGGGGTTGCAGGAAGGTGATGCCACCACCCGCACCCGTATCATCGATGGGGTGTCGGAGCTCTATGCCCGCATCAACCAGCGCCGGGCCCGCGCCGACAACAAGCGCCGGGAAATCGGTTCGGCCGAAGCCGTGGCGCAGTTCGCGGCCCAGTTCCGGCTGCTGGAACAGAGTGTGTCCAGCTCCCTGGCCATGGCGGATACCCCAGATCGCTGCGATGAGCTGTTGTCGCGCCTGCTGACCCAGTTGCAGGAGATCGAAAGCCAGTTCAGCGAGTTTGACCAGTTCCTGGCGGATATCCTCGGCAAGCGCGAGGAAATCGTCGAAGCCTTCGAGGCCCACAAGCAGAAGCTGCTGGATGCCCGCCAACAACGGGCGCAGAACCTGGAAGACGCCGCCAGCCGGATTCTCACCAGCCTGCAGCGGCGCCTGGATAAGTTCCAGACCGCCGACGAGGTGAACAGCTTTTTCGCCTCCGATCCCCTGATCCTCAAGCTGCGCCAGCTCATCGAGGAATTGCAGGGCCTGGATGCCTCGGTCAAGGCCGATGATCTCAGCGCCAAGTTCAAGGCCATGCGGGATCAGGGCGTGCGGGCGCTGCGCGACAAGGCGGAGATCTTCGAGGAAGGCGGCCAGGTCATCAAACTGGGGCCGCGCCACCGCTTCAGCGTCAATACCCAGGAGGTGGATCTGACACTGCTGCCACGGGGCGAGAATCTGGCTCAGCACCTCACCGGCACGGACTTCTACGAGGTGGTGGACGACGCGGTTCTGAATGAACTGAGGCCCTATTGGACCTTGAGCCTGGCGTCGGAATCGCCCAGCGTGTATCGCGCTGAATACTTGGCCTACCAATTCTGGCAGGCGCTGCAGGCGGGCGAACTGGCCGCCAAACGCACCGAGATACAGGCCGAACTGCAGGATCTGGATGCCCTGGTGGCGCGGATGCGCGACTTTGCCGGACCGCGCTACCGCGAAGGTTACGAGCGCGGCATTCATGACCACGACGCCGCACTCATTCTGCAGCGGCTGAATCCCCAGGCCCAGGCGGCCGGCGCGTTACGGTATCCGGTCGAGGCGCGGGCCCAGGCCGTGTATTACTGGGCGCATGTGCAGCATGAGAAGGACAGCCAGGCCTGGCGTAGCCGGGCCCGGTCGGCGGTACAACTGCGCGAGCGCTTGGGAAGCGACGAGACCTTCAAAGCGCTGGTTAGCCAGTTTGAAGGTCGGCTGCGACGTTTTGTTGAGTCGCGCCAGCTCCCGTTTGCCCCCGAGACCCTGCCCTTGGCGGCGGAGTATCTGGTGGAGGAATTGGCGAAGGAATCCCTGGCCTTCGAGACCACCCAGGCTGCGGCGGGTCTGGCGGAGCGATTCCGCCAGTCATTGCAGGATGCGGGGCTGTGGAAGGGCTTTCACGACAGCCTGAAGGTCGCCGAGGGCGAGGCGGATACCGCCTGGAGCACGGCCACGGCCTGGCTCGCCGCCTGGATCAAGCGGGAAGGGCTCAGCGACCGGCTGCGTTATCTCAGCGAAGCGGTGGTACTCGTCGCGACCGAGATTCCCGTGCCCCGGGAGGTGCGGGAGGTGGATCTGGAACAGTCCATCGAGGGGCTGTTGGGGCAGCATCCCAGTCTGCAGGGCCAGACTTTGGTCTTGCGGCTGGACGAGTTCGTCCAGCGTCTGTCGCACCACGAATCGGTCATCATCCCCGCCTTTGAGCGCTATCAGGCGTCGCGTCAGCAGTTCCTCCAGCAGGAGCGGGAACGGCTGCGGCTGGCGGATTTCAAGGCCCGGCCCCTGGCGACCTTCGTGCGCAACAAGCTGATCAACGAGTCCTACCTGCCGATCATTGGCGACAACCTGGCCAAGCAGATGGGCACCGTGGGTGACAGCAAGCGCTCCGATCTCATGGGCCTGTTGATGCTGATCTCGCCGCCTGGCTACGGCAAGACCACCCTGATGGAGTATGTGGCCAGCCGTCTGGGCCTGGTGTTCATGCGCATCAACTGTCCGTCTCTGGGTCACGACGTGCGTTCCCTGGACCCCGAACAGGCCGGCAACTCGACCGCACGCCAGGAACTGGTGAAGCTCAACCTGGCGCTGGAAATGGGCAACAACGTGATGCTGTACCTGGATGACATCCAGCACACGGACCCAGAGTTTTTGCAGAAGTTTATCTCGCTCTGTGACGCCACCCGGCGCATCGAGGGCGTCTGGAAAGGCAAGGCCAAGACCTACGATTTGCGCGGCAAGAAATTCTGCGTGGTCATGGCCGGCAACCCCTACACCGAGACCGGCGAGACCTTCCGGATTCCGGACATGCTTGCCAACCGGGCCGATGTGTACAACCTGGGCGACGTGCTGGGAGGCAGCGAAGAGGCCTTTGCGCTCAGCTACATCGAGAATTCCCTGACCTCCAACCCGGTGCTGGCACCGCTGGCGGGGCGGGATCTGCAAGATGTATATCGCTTCGTTGACATGGCCCAGGACAAGCCTGTGGCGGCCACTGACTTCAGCCACAGCTACAGCGCGGCGGAGAGCCAGGAAATCGTCAGCGTGTTGCAGAAACTGTTCGCGATTCAGCGGGTGATTCTCAGGGTCAACCTGCAGTACATCGCCTCCAGCGCCCAGGCCGACAGCTACCGCACGGAGCCGCCGTTCAAGTTGCAGGGTTCCTACCGCAACATGAACAAGATGGCGGAAAAAATCTCCTCGGTGATGACCGAGGCCGAACTGATGCAGCTGATCGCCGACCACTACCGGGGCGAGGCGCAATTGCTGACGGCGGGCGCCGAGGAAAACCTGCTGAAACTGGCGGAACTGCGGGGCAACATGACGCCGGAGCAGGAACAGCGCTGGGCTGAGATCAAGGCCGAATTCCGCCGTCGCATGGCCGCCGGAGGCGACGACGAGGATGTCGGGGCGCGGGTGGTACGGCAACTGATTGGCGTGGTGGAAGGGATTCAGGCCCTGCAGGCGGGGCTGAGCACTCTGGCTTCGCAGGCAGAACGGTCCCGCGCCGAGCCGAGATCCGAGCCTGTGCCACAAGTACCACCACAGGAGCTTTTGGCGCCTGTACTGGATCGGCTGGGCCAGTTGCTGGAGCGGGAGACGCGGGTGGAGGTGGTCAACCAACCGGTCCCGGGCATTGGTAAGCTGCTGGAATCCCTGACCTTGACCCTGGAGAACAG
>CAYXVO010000224.1:0-5275 GCA_964467875.1 uncultured Pseudomonadales bacterium
CCGCCGCTGGTAAGAACACGGTGCACCCCGTGTTCCAGGAGGCTGTCGAAGACGGCATCCGGATCAACCGAGGCGTCAATCGCGCGGTGAAAAACGAACTGCTTCTCACCCGCCGCTTCCTGCCAGCGCTTGATGACCATGGTGCCAGTTTCGAAGGCATAGTTCAGATAACGATGTGCGGTCTGATCTACCTGCTTGGTCGTGGGCATCGGTGTCGCATGAGGAATTGCAAGCACGCTGGTACTGGCTTGTACGGAGATAAAGCCAGCGGAGGTTTTAAAAGCCTTCAGGTTGATTCCATCCTGGATGCGACGGTAGCACCCGAGCGTGCAGTGATCGATGCTTTGGAAATGGCTGATCATGACGAATTGGTCATCGGCAATGCGACAGATCGTATCCAGAGGACGCGATAGCTGACGCAGTCTGCGAGCGATGCCAATGGCAATTTCGTCGAGGATGGCGGCGCTGTACTGGAGCTTGAGCTGTTGCCAGTTCTTGATGCCCATGAGGAGATAACTGCAGGCGCCACCACGGGATTCCGTCTGCCGTAAATGGTCGTGCATTTTCTGCCGGGCCAGGGCCTGATTGCCCACGCCGGTGACCAGGTCGACAATGTTGCGTTCCTGCAGCTCCCGGTTGTTGTCCAGTAGAAGCTGGTTGGCGGCCAGCAGGGCGTTCTGCATCTCAGAGATGCGGTCGGCGGCATAAATCCGGGGTAGCAACTGACGGCTCATTTCGGACTTGAAAATGAAGTCGTCGACGCCACGGTCAAAAGCTTCTGCCAGGGCATCCTGGCTTTCCTTGGCGGTGAGCAGAATGGTATAGGTAAAATGGTTGCTTGCTTCGTCCAGCTGACGAACACGGGATGCCAGTTCCAGGCCGTCCATCTCGGGCATGAGCCAGTCGGCAATCAAGACGCTGACCGGTCTCTGCTCAAGCAGGTACAAGGCGGCATTGGCGCTGTTGGCGATGCGCAGGTCATGGTAGCCGGCGTTTTTTAGGGTTCTGCCAATGACCGTGCTGCTGAACTTGGCATCGTCGACGACGAGAATCGGGAGATCGAGATTAGGCATATAGGTCGGTCTGGTTCCTGAGTTGTCCTTGTGCATCAAGGGCTGACGGCCCACAAGCTTGGTTCAGTATAGCCGTATTTATAGCGACGATGCGGGCAGGCCCCTATAATATGCCGGTGTTGGATAACCCAATGAGACGCCGGCCTGATTTTGTGCCGAATGTGCGACAATCTGTGTTTGGGTTGGGCTGCTCAGTGAGTGCGTGTTTAGTAAGCGCGTATTTAAGGCGCTACTGCGGTGCCGACCCGTCATTTATGGAAGCGAGCCCGTGGCGGGATGAATTAATGACTGGAGAAAATCTTTAATGCCATCTTTCGATATCGTATCCGAAGTCGACAAGCATGAATTGACCAATGCCGTGGATCAGGCCAACCGCGATCTGGAAACACGGTACGACTTCCGTGGGGTTGAAGCATCTTTCGAACTGGGAAGCGATCAGGTCACGCTGGCCGCCCAGGAGGAATTCCAGATTGACCAGATGCTGCCGATGCTGCAAATGGCACTGGCCAAGCGCAAGATCGATCAGCGGGTACTGGGAGAGAGCAAAGACAGCAAATCCGGTAAACAGGTCAAACGCAGCTTTGCCGTCAAACAGGGCGTCGACCAGCCCACTGCTAAGCAGATCGTCAAGATAATCAAGGATTCCAAGGTCAAGGTGCAGGCATCGATTCAGGGTGACTCGGTTCGGGTGACGGGCAAGAAGCGTGATGACCTGCAGGAAGCGATCGCGTTGTTGCGTGGGACCGAGGAAGTCGAGCTGCCGCTGCAGTTTAATAACTTCCGGGATTGATCCGGCTGGACCTGTGCTCTGACGCCCATCTGGCAGTCTCTTCGGAGCCTTCGCTTTTCACTGTGCAAGCGCGGCCGTGGTCGCGCTTTCCCTACGTTGTTTGATGCCGCATGACTGACCGTTCGTCCACGTTTTCCTGGCGGGATTCTTTTCGAGTCTATTCCCAGCCCCGGGTATTGGCCCTGTTGTTTCTGGGATTTTCCGCCGGACTGCCGTTTCTGCTGGTCTTTTCCACGCTAAGCGCCTGGCTCGCGTCTGCGGATATTTCACGGGCCACAATCGGATTTTTCAGTTGGCTGGGTATCACCTATTCGGTCAAGGTGTTTTGGTCGCCAGTGGTTGATCGCCTACGCCTGGGCTGGCTTTCCCGTTGGCTGGGGCAGCGTCGCAGCTGGATGCTGGTGGCGCAGTTGGGGGTGGGGGCCGGGCTGCTGGGCATGGCGATGACCGACCCTCACACCGACATCATGCAGATGGCCTGGTTTGGCTTGCTGGTGGCGTTCTCTGCCGCAACCCAGGACATCAGTGTGGATGCCTACCGGATTGAGGCGGCAGAGGATACGCTGCAAGCGCCCATGTCCGCCTGTTATGTGTTTGGCTATCGGCTGGCGCTGTTGGTGGCGGGGGCGGGGGCGCTCTACATTGCAGATTTCGGTGGCTGGCGGCTGGCCTATACGGCCATGGCGCTCTTAATGGGCTTGGGTATCCTGACGGTGTTGCTGGTGCAAGAGCCGCCCCGCCGTCGGCCCGCCGCAGTGGAGCTGGACGAGCAGGCGACCCAGGCGCTAAGCACCAGTGCACATCTGCCCTCCGGTCTGGCCCGGCTCTTTGCCTGGTTCGTGGGCGCTGTGGTCGGCCCCTTCGCTGATTTTTTCAAGCGTTACGGCTGGTCGGCGCTGCTGCTTTTGCTGTTCATCAGTCTGTACCGTCTGAGCGATATCATGATGGGGGCGATGGCAAACCCATTTTACATTGATATGGGGTATAGCCTTGAGCAGATTGCCAGTGTCTCCAAGGTCTTCGGCTTTTTCATGACCATCGCGGGTTCCGCGTTGGCGGGTGTGCTAGTCGTGCGTTATGGCATTCCTCCCATCTTGCTGCTCGGTGCGGTGCTGGCGGGGGGCACGAATCTGTTGTTTGCATGGTTGGCGACTCAGACGCCGACGGAACTGTTGCTGGCGCTGGTGATTAGCGCGGACAATCTTGGTGCCGGGATCGCCACGGTGGCGTTCATTGCCTATCTTTCCAGCCTGACCAGTAGCGCCTATTCCGCCACTCAATATGCCTTGTTCAGCTCCCTGATGACGTTGCCTGGCAAATTTGTCGGTGGCTTCAGTGGCGTCATGGTCGACACCTGGGGATATAGCAGTTTCTTTATCACAACGGCCGCAGCCGGAATTCCGGCATTGCTCCTGCTGATTCTTATTATGCGTCACCCTCACTGGGCGCCACCGGCGGCGCGCCAAACCGGTGGCGGTATTGACGCAGATTGATACGGCCAGCCTCAATCCAGACGCCTTCATCCCGTAACCTGGCATTTTGCTCTGTGAACCCAGCGGTACCCGGTGGTAGCGCCAGGCGCCCCTGGCTGTTGATCACCCGATGCCAGGGAATGTTGCTATCGACTGCCAGCTGGCGCAAGGCAAAGCCGACGAAGCGTGCCAGCCCGGGTAGGCCGGCAGCGCGGGCTACATCTCCGTAGGTGACAACACGGCCAGGGGGAATTGTCATCACGACATGCCAGACCAGTTGCAGTCGCTGCTCCTGCAGAGTCAATTGGTCCATTGCGAGTTCCTCACACTAGCATTGCTTTGTTGTTCCGTTTGTCGTTTGTCGTTTGTCGTCTGGCGGTGGATGTGACGAGGCGGCTGGTTTGTGCCGGAATCCGCGAGGGGGGTATTATGGCGGTCAGGCCTGTCTGCCACCAAGGTCATCTGCGACCAAGGCATAATCGTGTCGGTCGTTGCCAGTGTTCCAGGAGTCTTCATGCGCTTTCTGTTTTTGCTGTTTGTCATTCTCCCGATCGTCGAGATCACGCTGTTGATCAAGGTGGGCGGACGACTGGGGGCGGGTCCGACCCTGATTTTGCTGTTCGCGTCGGCCATGGTGGGCATTTACGTGCTTCGGCGTCAGGGCGTCAGTACCTTGCTACGGATTAATCAGCGTCTCGCGGTGGGGGAGGTACCCGCCCGGGAAATGCTGGAAGGCGTGGTGCTGGCGGTGGGTGGGGCTCTGCTGCTGATACCAGGCTTTGTAAGCGATGTGCTGGGGTTGTTGTGTCTGATACCCGGCGTGCGCCAGCGATTGGTGCGAACGCTGATCGAGCGCGCGATGGTCGTACCGGCTAGCCGGCCGGGAGATCCGTTTTCCACGCGTCCCATGGGGCCTCCGGGTAGCGGTCCCGCAGCGAATTCGCAGAACCGGGCACCCAAAACCATCGAAGGCGAATTCCATCGCGAGGAGTGAGCGCCGCCGCAATGGTGTTCGCGCTACTTTTCGCCACTGCTGCGCCCACTCTCTCGCTGCTGCGCCCACTCTCTCGCTGTCGCCACTACTGCACCTGCCGAATTGAATTAGCCTGCGCCCGCTTGAAATTTTTATCGCCGTTCCCATATTCCGAAACGAAAAATTTTTTTCGCAAGGTGTTGAAATCGGCGGAGTGAGCCCCATTTCTAGCACCACTATCCGGCTGCTTGCATGCGAGCTGTTTGAACGGCGCGTTATGAAGGCCCGGAGTCTTACCTCAACAGCAACCTGTAAGTCAGTCTGATTGACAACCTACACTTGGGAGAATCAGTGAAATGAAAATTCGTCCGTTACACGATCGTGTTGTTGTGCGTCGCAAGGAAGAAGAGACCAAAACCGCTGGTGGCATCGTGCTGCCTGGAAAAGCGGCCGAAAAGCCCTCCCAGGGCGAGGTCGTCGCGGTTGGCACCGGTCGTGTGCTCGACTCTGGCGAAGTACGCCCGCTGGCACTGAAGGTCGGAGATGTCGTTGTGTTCGGTCAGTACGCGGGCAGCACCGTAAAGCTGGACGGTGAAGAGCTTCTGATCATGAGCGAAACCGAAATTTTCGGCATCCTGGAAAAGTAAGACACCGGGTAGCTAGCTCGACCGATCCCTGAATTTTCAAACATTGACAATAGGATATTTCGACTATGGCAGCTAAAGACGTTAAATTTGGTGATTCCGCCCGCAAAAGAATGCTGGCCGGTGTGAACATCCTGGCCGACGCGGTCAAGGTAACGCTTGGTCCCAAGGGCCGCAACGTGGTTCTGGACAAGTCCTATGGCGCGCCGACCGTGACCAAGGACGGCGTGTCCGTTGCCAAGGAAATCGAACTGAAAGACAAGTTCGAAAACATGGGCGCCCAGATGGTCAAGGAAGTTGCTTCCCAGACCAACGACGTAGCC
>CAYXVO010000225.1:0-5269 GCA_964467875.1 uncultured Pseudomonadales bacterium
AGGCGCTGCTGGCGGCGCGCGACCAGTTGTACATCAGCTATATCGGGCGCAGCGAGCGGGACAACAGCGAACGCACGCCGTCGGTGCTGGTCGGCCAGTTGCGTGAGCACATCGCGGCCGGCTGGTGCGATGCCGATGGCGGTGACCTGCTGGATCAGCTGACCCTGGTGCATCCCTTGCAACCGTTCAGCCCGGCTTATTTTGCGCCGGATCGTGACCCGCGCCTGTTCTCCTTTGCCCGTGAGTGGCGCGAAGTGCATGACGGTGGCCACTGTGGCCCCGATGCCGCGTTGCCACCCTGGCAGCCGGAGGAGCCGCTGCCGTTCGATTCCCTGCAACGTTTTCTGCGCCAGCCGGCGGAGGTGTTTTTTCGCGAACGCCTCAATGTCTGGTTGCGGCCCGACGATCCGGTCGCGGCGGACCATGAGCCGTTTGTGCTGGATCGCCTGACCGAGCACAGTCTCAAGCAGGAGCTGATCGAGCAGGCCCTGCAGGTGATGCCGGAACAACGGGAAGCATTGCTTGAGCAATGCCTGCAGCGCTTCGTCCGGCGCGGCCTGTTGCCGCTTGGCGCCCAGGTGCAACGGATTGGGCAGGCGTTACTGGTTCCCACCCGGGCCTTGCTGAGCCAATGGGACCGGGCCTGTGAGCTCTGGCCGGAGGCGGAAGAGCCCCATGAAATTCGCCTGAATCTCGCAACAGGCGCTCAACCGGTGCAGATCGAGGATTGGCTGGGCGAACTTCGGCGCGGCCCAGACGGCATGCTGGTGCGACTGGAGCGCCGCGCAAGCCAGATCTACAGCGGTAAAAGCGGCAAGAAATCCCAGATCAAACTGCATTACTTCTTCGGGCTCTGGGTGCGGCATCTGGCGGCGAATGCCGCAGGTCTGCCGCTCACCAGTCTGGTGGTGGCCCCGGCCAACATCTACCGGCTCCAGCCACTGGAGGCAACGTTGGCACTCGCACATCTCAGCGCCCTGGCCGGGGCCTGGCAGGAAGGACTCTGCTACAGCTTGCCGCTGGCGCCGCGCACCGCCTGTGCCTGGTTGGACAACCCTGATGACGAATCCACCGAGCTACCGTCCCAGGTGGCGGACACCTATGACGGTGGTTTCATGGCGGGCGAATGCCAGGACAGCCTGGCCCTGTTGCGCTGCTGGCCATCGGCACAAGCCCTATGGGGCGAGACCGGTGCCGATTTTCGCCGGCTCGCCGAGCAGGTGTACGGGCCGCTGCATCAGGCGTTGGACGCACTCGACACAGTGGAGGACAAGGCATGAGCCAGGTACTGAATCCACTGTCGTTTCCTCTGCACGGCACCCGTCTGATCGAGGCCAGTGCCGGCACCGGCAAGACCTACACCATCGCTGCCCTGTATGTGCGATTGATTCTCCAGCATGGCGGTGACGCCGCTTATGAGCGGGCGCTGGCACCCCAGAACATTCTGGTGGTGACCTTCACCAATGCCGCCACCGAAGAGTTGCGCGACCGCATTCGTCGCCGCCTGAGTGAGGCGGCGCAGGCGTTTCGCCAACCGGCGGATGCCGATCTTGACCCCTTGCTACGTGCCCTGCGAGAAGACTATCCCGGCGAGCAGTGGCCCGGTCTGGCCCATCGTTTGGAGCAGGCCGCCAACTGCATGGACGAGGCGGCGGTGCACACCATTCATGGCTGGGCGCAACGCATGCTGCGCCAGCACGCGTTCGACAGCGGTAGTCGCTTCAACCTGAAGCTGCAAGCGGACGACCGCGAGCTCTATCGGGAAGCTGCTCAGGATTACTGGCGGACTTTTCTCTATCCGCTGGAGCTGGAATTATTGGAAGCGCTGCTGAGCTGTGCCGACGGTCCAGACCGGCTGGCCGATTGCGTGCGCCAGTGGCCGCACCAGGCGGTTGCCTCTGTGAATGGGGATTTTCTTGCCGCCCAACGGGTCTGGAGTCAGCGACGGGCGGAGCGGGAAGCCGAGGCTCGGGCCGCCTGGCAACAGGAGCATACAGAGCTGATGGCCTGGTTCGACAAGGCCCTGGCCGATGGCTGGCTGCATGGCGGTAGCCACAAGCCGGATGCGACCCGCGCCTTGCTGGCCGAACTGGACGCCTGGGCAAATGGGGAAGGTCAATTTGATACGGCCACCCATGGCAAACTCTCCGCTAGGGGCATGCGACTGACTAAAAAGGCTCAGGCGCCCACCTTCAAGGCACTGGCGGCTTTGGATGCTCTGGGGGAATGCCATGCCGAGGCACCGGACTTGCGCCCGGCGTTTTTCAGTCATGCCAAGTACTGGTGTGAGCGGCGGGTCGAGCAGGTCAAACAGCGCCGTGCCGTGCTGTCTTTCGACGATCTGCTGACCCGTCTGGATCGGGCGCTGCAGAGCGGCAATGGTGAGGCCCTGGCCAATCTGATCCGGGAGCGCTATCCAGTGGCGCTGATCGATGAATTCCAGGATACCGATCCGGTCCAGTATCGGATGTTTCGCAGGATTTATCTGAACCAGCCCGAGTGCGGGTTGTTCATGATTGGTGATCCGAAACAGGCGATTTACGCCTTTCGCGGCGCGGATATCTTTACTTATCTACAAGCACGGCGGGATACCGCCAACGAACTCTTTACCCTGGACACCAACTATCGCTCCACCGAGGCTTTGGTCGCGGGCGTCAACCGCCTGTTTGCGCACGCGGATCGCTTTGGGCCGGGCGCTTTCCTGTTTCGCCAGGACATTCCCTTTATGCCGGTTGCGGCCAAGGGGGGTGGCGAGCGTCTGCGGGTCGCGGGTGAAACGGTGCCGGCGATCACGCTCTGGCACGATTCAATGCTGAGGAACAAAGGCGCTTATCTGCGAGATGGCGCCGAGGCTACCGCGTCTCACATCGTGAATCTTTTGCAGGCTGCCCAAGCCGGCACGGCTGGGTTTGAAGACGGGCAGGGGCTGCGTGCGCTGACACCGGCCGACATTGCCATTCTGGTGCGCGACGGCGGTGAGGCCCGTGCTATTCGCGAGGCGCTATCCGCCCGCGGATTGCGCAGTGCCTACCTGAGTGATCGCGAGTCGGTGTTTGAAAGCCGGGAAGCCGCCGATCTGTTGCTGTGGCTGCAGGCGGTTGCCACGCCGGAATCCGAGGCGCGCCTGCGGGTTGCCCTGGCGTCGCCGACCCTGCAGCTGTCGCTGGTCGAACTCGATACCGCTGGTGCCGATGGCAGTCAGTGGGAGGCGCGGGTGGAAAACTTCCTGCGTTACCGCAAGCTGTGGCAGCAGAAAGGCATTCTGGTCATGCTGGCCCGATTGATGGACGAGTTCGACCTGCCCGCCCGCCTGCTACGCGCCTCGGGTGCGGGTGGCGAGCGCAGCCTCACCAATCTGCTGCAATTGGGCGAACTGCTGCAGCAGGCCGCCATGGCGCTGGATGGCGAGCAGGCACTGATTCGTCATTTGGCCGAGCGGATTGGGGACGCGCGCGAGGGACGAGGCGAGGAGTTTGTCCAGCGTCTGGAAAGCGACGAGGCACTGATCAAGGTCGTCACCATCCACAAATCCAAGGGCCTCGAATACCCGTTGGTGTTTCTGCCCTTTATCGGCACCAGCCGCCCCGTTGAGAAGAAAGGCCGGCTGTATTTCGCCTATCACGACGAGGACGGTCGCCGGCAATGGGACTTCGAATTAAACGATACGGCGAGGGCCCAGGCTGATCGCGAGCGGCTGGCGGAAGACCTGCGTCTGCTCTACGTGGCCGTGACCCGCGCCCGCCACGCCTGCTGGCTTGGCCTGACACCGCTGGGGCGCCAGAACAAGACTGGCTACAACTGTGCGTTGTCGCAGTCCGCGATAGGACAAGTACTCAATGGCGGCGCGGCCATCGAACCCGACCAGTTGGCGTCCTGTCTCCAGGATTTGGCCAATGGCTGCGACCACATAGCGCTTCAGTCCATGCCCGAGGCCACGTCATCTGGCCTGGCTGGCACCAGTAACGGTCTGGTGCTGGAACCTGCGCGAGATGCCAGTCGGCGCGCCGGCAATCCCTGGTGGATCACCAGTTATAGCAGCGTGATTTTTAATGCACGTATGCCTCATGAGGGCGAGGCTCCGGCGTTCGGGCTGGACGCGGTGTCGCCCATGATGCTGGCGGAAGAAACCGCCGCCCAGGCCGTGGCCGGGGAAGGCCTAATGGAGTCGGACCAGCGCAGGTCAGTGCCGGACGGGGCCGCACGGGGTGCGGATCTGCATCAGTTTCCAAGAGGTGCCCGCAGCGGCGTTTTCCTCCATGGCGTGCTTGAATGGCTGGTGCGGGAAGGGCTGGAGCGGGTATTGCAGCAACCGGAGTGGGTGCGTGATCAGCTCGCGCGCCGCTGTCAGCGCCGAGGCTGGGAGCAGTGGATCGCACCGCTGCATCACTGGTGCGAGCAGTTTATGCAAACGCCGCTGCAGTTGCCCGATGCGGCCGGCGAGGTAGTTCTGGCCCAACTCAGTCCGGCTCGGATCCAGCCCGAGCTGGAGTTCTGGTTTGCCACCAACCAGACTGCCGTGCAGGCGCTGGATCGCCTGCTGCATGAGCATGTGTTGCCCGGCCAGCGCCGGCCGCTGCTGCAGCCTCAAGTACTGAACGGCATGCTCAAGGGCTTTATCGATCTGGTGTTCGAGCATGACGGCCGCTTTTACCTGGCGGACTACAAATCGAACTGGCTGGGGCCCGATACCGGGGCCTATACCCAACACGCGATGGAGACGGCCATGCTGGAGCACCGCTACGACCTGCAGTATGTGCTCTACAGCCTGGCATTGCATCGCCTGCTGCGGATGCGGTTGCCGGACTATGACTATGAACGGCATCTGGGCGGGGTGCTTTATCTGTTCCTGCGGGGCGTGGGTCCGGCGGGGCAGGGCGTGTTTGCCACGCGTCCGCCGAGAAGCTTGATTGAAGCGCTGGATCGGCTCTTTACCGCGGATATGGACGGGGAGGTGACTCATGCCCAAGCGTTCTAATCAGCCGCCGTTGGGGCAGACCCAACTGGACCTCGAAGGTTTTCTTGAGCCCCTGGATCTTGAACAGAAGGATCTTGAACAGCAGGATCTTGAGCCACTGGATCATGAACGGCTGGATGCGCTTCTGCGAAATTGGATTGCCGCCGGCTGGCTGCGGGAGCTGGACCGGGCGCTGGTGAATTTCTTGCTGGAACAGGCGCCACAGGCCTGCGCGCTGTCCCTGCTAAGCGCCGCTCTGGTGAGCCATCAGTTGGGGCGGGGACATATTTGTGTGCCGCTTGATCAACTGTTACA
>CAYXVO010000226.1:0-3285 GCA_964467875.1 uncultured Pseudomonadales bacterium
CGAAAGGTGACCGGGTCCGGCTTGAGGGAATGGATCACGTCGGGAAACTTGATAGCATCCCGGATAAAGAAGATCGCCAGGTTGTTCCCCACCAGATCCCAGTTGCCGTCCTCGGTGTAGAACTTCACGGCGAAACCTCGGGGGTCGCGGGCCGTTTCCGACGAATCCCGCCCACCGATCACGGTGGAGAAGCGGATGGCCAGAGGTGTCTTCTTGCCCGCCGCCTGAAATAGCCTGGCGCGGGTGTACTTGGAGGCGGGCTCGTCGCCAATCTTGCCGGTTGCTTCCAGCTCGCCATAGCAGACAAAGCCCCGGGCGTGCACCACCCGCTCGGGAATCCGCTCCCGGTCGAAGTGGCTGATCTTCTCCAGAAACTGATAGTTTTCCAGCGTCGCCGGACCACGGCTGCCGACCGTGCGCTGGACCTGGTTGTTGGCTATGGGATGACCTTGCCGGTTGGTGAGATAGCGATTTTGCGAACCGGTGTCTTTCGAGTCTTTCATCCTGTCCTCCAATGTCAGGCTCAACCAGAGCCCGGATAATCGATTGGTTCGGGTTCGGGTGGCTTGGCCCGAAGGTTCGCCAGGCGACCGGTGGCCGCCTGCGCGCCCATCATGCGGGCCAATGCCTCTGCGGTCAGGCCGTCCATGGTGCGGTGTGTCGGGTCCGCGCCCTGCTCCAGTAATTGATCGATGAGGTCCGTTCGGTCGAACATGGCCGCGAACATAAGCGGCGTCTTGCCGTCCGATCCGCCGCCGTTCACATCGGCGCCGCCCTGGATGAGCACCTGGGCAACCGCACCGTCGCCTTTGAAGGCAACCGCCTGCAGCGGCGTCTGGCCGCGATCATTGGCCAACTCCGGGTCCGCGCCATGCTCAAGCAGTACCTTCACCAGCTCGGCATGGCCGTGATAGCTGGCCAGCATCAGCAGACTGTCGCCCTTGCCGTCGCGCAGATTGGGCACCAGCCCCATCTGGAGCAGTCGTTCCACCTGCTCGGCATCGCCGGACCGGACTAAATGGAAGAGCTTCTGGACCAGGCGGTAGGTTTCGTCGTCCAGTTCTGGGAGTGGGGCTGGGCTGGTTTCGGAGTTGTGAAGAGCCATGGAGCGTCTCTGCGAGCAGAAAATCCCCATATGCTAGGGTAGTGGGTTGGGGAACCATAGGTTGGGACAAAGACATTAGACTGAATTTAAATCGATCAGTTTAGTTGGGCCTCAGGAGGCCGTAACATGAGTAACTGACATGTAAAATGCCCCCTTTATTGCTATAGCCCTTCATTCAGCACTAGAAACTAGGAGCCTCCATGGTATCGCCGCGATTAGTCGCAAAAATTGAAGCAGAAGAGCCGACACTTCGCTTGGCGGTTCTGATTGACGCCGACAATGCGCAGGCGGCAGTCATCGAAGCACTACTTGCCGAGATTGCACGGTTCGGCGAAGCAACGGTAAAGCGCATTTATGGCGACTTCACTGCGCCCACCAGTTCTTCCTGGAAGAAAGTGCTGCAAAAATATGCCATTAAGCCAGTTCAGCAGTTTGCTTATACAACGGGTAAAAATGCCACTGACAGCACGCTCATCATCGACGCAATGGATTTGCTCTATACACGCAAGTTCGATGGGTTTTGCCTGATGACCAGTGACAGTGACTTCACGGGCCTCGCAATGCGCTTGCGGGAAGAGGGGCTCACGGTTCTCGGGTTCGGGGAAAAGAAAACGCCAGAAGCTTTTCGCAATGCCTGCCATAAGTTCGTGTTTACCGAGGTGCTTCGCCCGAGCTCTGTCAATGAACCCACTGCACGGGCTAAAAAGGCAGTGGGTGATCAGAAGGCGCCCCAGCCACAACCTGTTGCTGAGGCAAAACAGGAGTTTCCTAAGAAATTTGTGCTGGCCGCACTCGATCAGTCCAGCGACGACGCTGGATGGGCACATTTAGGAACTTTTGGCAGCTACCTCACCAAACTGCAACCGGATTTTGATCCGAGGCTTTATGGCTTCAAGAAGCTTTCGGAACTTGTTAAGGCCAAGACCGACTTGTTTGAAACCGAAGAGCGGCAGGCGCCTGGAAGCACGCACAAAGTTTTGTATCTTCGTGCAAAATAGTTTGCGCACATGGCGCGCGGATTCTATTTAAATTGCTCGTAGTGCCCGCCAATCGCGAAAACGTATATGTACTTGTCGTCGAATTTGTAGATTAGTCGGTCTTTCTGGCTCAGGCGGCGCGACCAGAGGCCGGAGAGATTGTGCTTCAAAGCTTCGGGCTTGCCACTGCCGGTTGCCGGGTCTCCTCGCAGCATTTCTTTGAGCAAGCGGCACAGCACTTTATGCAGGTTTTTATCTTTAGCTCGTAGTTCCTCGTAAACAGCCCAGCTATTTCCCTCAAACACCAGTGATCTCATCCATTTCCTCACTTGTCGGTGTGTAGCCGCTGTTTGCGCTGTGCGTGGCCAGCGACTCGGCGATCTGCTTCATCAAGCTGTTGTTTTGCAGGACATAAAGCGTTTCTTGCTCACGCTCCCAATCCTCGGCACTGATCACCACAAAGTCTTCGCCACTGCGCCTGGTCACCTTAAGTGGAACGTGGTCCTTCACGATGCGCTCGACACAGTCTTTCAGGTTGTCTCTGAATTTGTTGACGCTGATGCTGTCCATGGGGCCCCCTGAGATGTACGGCATTTCCGTACAGTATAGTTGTGTTACTCCGGCGAAACAATCAGAGCAGCGAGCTATTAGGGTGGACAAGGGTAAGTTGGTAGGCGTCAGGGGGATTTACTACTACCATGACGAACGCATCCTTCTCTATTTACTGACCTTGTTTGGGAAGAATGAGCAGGCTAATTTGAGCAAGGCGGAGCGCAACAATCTCGCCAGCCTGGTCGATCTGCTCGTTCGTAGCGCACTGGAGAAGAATCATGGGTAATGCATTCAAGCGTATCGCTCAGGGGTTTCAAGAGGCGATCGAACACAGCCAGGGCAAAACGGAAGGTAGTCGCGTTCATCGTCTCGAGAAGGTCGACGTGGCGGCTATTCGCAAGAAACCTGACTTAGCCGCTTCTCCCACCGATCCACCTCCACCCGCGCCGGCGCGCCCGCCACAGCAGGGGAAAGGGTCAGATTGAGTTTAAGTCGATCGGTCTAGTTGGGCTTGAAGAAGCCTTAACCCCATTTGCCTCTCTTTGAGCAAGGAAATCTATGCCCTTCACCCCAATACACATGGGTCCCGCTATTGCTGTGAAGGCAGTGATGCAAGGCGGCTTCAGCTTGATGGTATTCGGCTGGACCCAG
>CAYXVO010000226.1:3295-5263 GCA_964467875.1 uncultured Pseudomonadales bacterium
GTGACCTACGAAAATACCCAAGCCCGTGAAAGAACCCAGATCCTCATGGATATTCAGCCGCTCATTGTGATGCTGACCGGGCAGGGACATCTCCATGGATTTACGCATACGTACATCGGCGCCGCACTGATTACGGTTTTTGCTGGCCTGACGGGAAAGCCCCTGTCAGAACTTGGTCTGGCACTGCTGCGTATTACGGCAATCGGTCGGCCAAACATCCCCTGGTGGGTCAGTTTCCTGAGTGCGTTTATCGGCAGTTTTAGCCATGTGCTCTTGGATAGCATCATGCACAGCGACGTTGAGCCGCTCTTTCCGTTCACCCAGGCAAACGCGCTGCTAGGGCTGATTTCCGTGGCGGCGCTCCACAAGCTGTGCCTGTACAGCGGCCTCGTGGGAGCAGCGGTTTACTACGTTGCTGCCTGGCACCGCAAAGGCCGTGCATGACCGCATCAGCAGCGTTTTAATCTGTCCCTCATTGGCTTGCCGCTCACAGAGTAGAAAAATGGACGCTTCATTTTCTAGAACTCTTTGCATCACATTAGGCATTGCAATCGCCATTGCCGTCAGCTCAACACTCTTATTTTTCTTGGTGTTTATCTACCCGGAGCGTTGCAAACTGCCCATCGCCAAGGCACTGATTACACTTGGTGAGGTTCAACAGATTTCTGCAGCGGTGGAGCAATACGAAACAGACCAGGGCGTTTTACCGCCCAATTTAGAAGCGCTGGTACCTCAATATTTGCCGTCATTAGACCGTGACATATGGGGCCAGACTTATGGATATGAGCCAGCGGAAAAACCTGAGTTACGGGTTTTCTCACTGGGCGCGGATGGGAAAAAAGGTGGTGTAGGAGCAGCGGCAGACCTGTATAGACACACTGACTCATCTGAGCTGATTCAGAGCGTATACAAGCCGCTATGGGGCTGTCATACCTGACGACTGGCTCTTACCTTAGCAAAAGATATCCCTACCCCTTGTCCCGCCGATCCCCCACCACCCGCGCCGGCGTACCCGCCACGATGGCATAGGCCGGCACGTCCCGCGTCACCACGCTACCCATGGCGATCACCGCGTGGTCGCCCACCTGCACGCCGTCCACGATGCCGACGTTGGCGCCGATCCAGACATCCGAGCCGATGCGGATGCCTTGTGAGGCAACGGGTTGTTCCCGAATCAGCCGGTCCGGATTGAGGCCGTGGTTGAAGGCGTAGAAGGTGCAATGGGCGGCAATGCGGGTGTGGTCGCCAATCTCGATGCCGGCGGCGCCGCCGTCCATGGTGACCCGGTGGTTGATGCCCACGTGGCGCCCCAGGCGGATCGGGCCGTGCAGGAACACTTCGGCGGCGATGTGGCTGCCTTCGCCCACGTAGATCTCGCGGCCGGGTTCGGCGAACAGGCGCGCTTCCGGCGAGACAAAACAGTCGGCGCCAAAACGGATGGTCTCCATGGCGCTGAAATGGGCCTGCACCGCCTGCTGCCAAGGTTCGGCCCAGGCCCGGTCCTTGGGTTTGAGGCTGAAGTAGAGCCAGGGCATGTAGTTGAGCCGCTGTTTGTGCTGCTCACGGTATCGCTCACTCATGGGCGCTTGCTCTCCAATGGACTGATCCGGCGGTTACCAGCGCGGCAGTATATCAGCCCACCCGGGCGGAGCATGCGAGCGGTAGCGGCTTGGTCTAAGATGGTGTGGATCACCGGCCCCTACAGGAGTTCGCCATGCTTCGTGATGCCATTGCTCTCCCCAGCCCAACCCCCGGCACCCAGCGCCACTTGGCGGTTCACCGTTTTGGCCGACGCCGGGAGGGCAAGAAGGTGTATCTCCAGAGCGGGCTCCATGCCGATGAATGGCCCGGCATGCTGGTGCTCCAGCACCTGATGGTGCGCCTGGAAGCTGCCGAGCGGGCCGGCAAGCTCAAGGGTGAAATTCTCTGCGTGCCGTTTGCCAACCCCATTGGCCTGGCGCAGCACGT
>CAYXVO010000227.1:0-5199 GCA_964467875.1 uncultured Pseudomonadales bacterium
AATATCGGGCTCGCAGGCAATCAGGTTAAGAAACTTCACCATGATGTCCTGGGACTCCATCATCCCTTCGTCCATGTTGATGTCGATTACCTGGGCACCATTTGAAACCTGGTCGCGGGCAATTTCCAATGCTTCGGCAAAGCTCTCTTCCTTGATGAGTCGCAGAAATTTAGCTGAACCTGTCACGTTGGTACGCTCGCCAACGTTCACGAACAGGGAATTCTCATCCACGTTAAACGGCTCAAGACCGGCTAGGCGCAGCGCGGGCTTGATGTCCGGGCGTTGGCGCGGTGGGTACTTGGCGAGACGTTGGGAGATGGCTCTGATGTGTTCCGGTGTGGTACCGCAGCACCCGCCAATAATATTGACGAAGCCGGCCTGCGCGAATTCCTCGACGATGTCCGCCATCTCCGCGGCACTTTGGTCATATTCGCCAAACTCGTTGGGCAGTCCGGCGTTGGGGTGGGCACTGACGAAGAACGGCGCCTTGTTCGACAGCTCTTCGACATATGGGCGCAGCAAATCCGCGCCAAGTGCACAGTTGAGTCCGATGCTCAACGGGCGGGCATGGGACACGGCATTGAGGAATGCTTCTGCAGTCTGGCCTGACAGGGTACGTCCGGAGGCATCCGTGATGGTGCCGGAGATCATGATCGGCAGCTCGTTGCCGCTGTCTTCGAAGTATTGCTGCACGGCGTAAATGGCGGCCTTGGCGTTCAGCGTGTCGAAGATGGTTTCGATCAGAATAATGTCGGCGCCGCCATCCACCAGACCCTGAGTCGCCTGATAGTAGTTATCGACCAGCTCCTGAAACGTGACGTTGCGAAAGCTAGGGTCATTGACGTCGGGGGAGATAGAGGCGGTCCGAGACGTGGGTCCGATCGTCCCGGCCACGAAGCGCGGGCGGGCGGGATCCTGTGCGCTGACCTGATCTGCGGCCTCGCGAGCGAGTCGTGCGGCGGCGACGTTTAACTCATAAACGATCTCCTCAAGGCCATAGTCGGCCTGGGAAACCCGAGTGGAGTTGAAGCTGTTGGTTTCGACGATATCAGCGCCGGCATCCAGGTAGGCCAGATGGATATTGCGAATGATGTCTGGCTGGGTGAGGCAGAGCAGGTCGTTGTTGCCTTTGAGGTCGCGATGGAACCCCCGGAAGCGATCCCCCCGGTAGTCCTCTTCGGTCAAACGATAGTCCTGGATCATGGTGCCCATACCGCCGTCCAGGAACAGAATGCGCTGTTGTAGGATCTCTTGAAGGCGCTGAATGCGTTGGTGGCGGTTAGACATGGGGTGTATTGCCTCTATTTTTGTCGGAACGATTAGTTGTGCCGGAACAAGTACTTGTGTCAAAACCATTCGTGGCAAAACCGGTTGCGACAAACGGTCTATTGGTTACGTGGCAGTTTGGTATGGGGCTCGATGTGCGGCTCGCGCCGCGTACAGCTGAAAGGAGACGAATCTTAACAAAGGTCAATCGAATTGTCTGCTTTGGAGGCCGCCAAACTGGGACGCGGGGATAAAACCTACCATAATAGTCGGGCTTTTACGACCTGCGTGAATGCATTACAATGGACCACAATTGATTGTGGGGATAAAAGTAATGGTTACCGTAACAGAGTCGGCACAGAACTATCTGGCCCAATTGATTGCGAAGCAGACGGTAGAGGGAATGAACGTGCGAATGTTCGTCACTCAGCCTGGTACAAAATACGCTGAAACCTGTCTGGCCTACTGCCGCCCCGACGAACTGATAGCAAGTGACGAGAAGCTGACTTTTGAGCAGTTTTCCGTTTATCTGGATAGGAACAGTCTGCCGTTTTTGGAAGATGCTGTCGTTGATTATTCGGCCGAGCGCATGGGTGGGCAGCTGACGATCAAAGCTCCAAACGCGAAGATGCCGAAGGTAAGCGAAGATTCTCCGCTTCCTGACCGGGTTAACTACGTGTTGGCAACAGAGATCAACCCCGGACTGGCTTCCCATGGTGGGGAAGTGTCGTTGGTGGACATCATTGAGGGTAGCGTGGCGGTTCTGAAGTTTGGTGGTGGCTGCCAGGGGTGTAGCGCGGTTGACCTCACCCTCAAGGAAGGAGTCGAGAAAACCCTGCGCGCCCGGATCCCCGAACTATCGGCTGTGCGTGATGTGACTGATCATAGCGTCACGGATAATGCCTTTTATCGATAGTTGGTGCTGAACAAATAGTTGGTGCTGAACAAATAGTTGGTGCTGAACAAATAGTCGGTGCTAATCGGTGCTGAACCGATAGGTGAATCTGATCGGGTGGGGCTGCGACGGCAGTCCCCGCTTAGTGTCGCCGCTAGATACAATCCCATCCTTATCTAAAACGCTATATCCTTTCAGGTATGGCGATATGCCTCTAAACTCATGCGTTGATCAGTCGCGGATGTTCTTAATGGAAGGCAGTTTCCCTTTGCTCGTACAGTTTCCTGATCTTCTTGCGTTGATTGGGATTTCGCTCTGTGGCGCCTTGATCGGGTGGGGAACCAATTGGGGGGCTGTGCAGCTTACGTTCCGGCCGGTGACCTTTAAAGGGCTCACCTCGTGGTTTGGATGGCAGGGGATTGTACCGGCCAAGGCTGAAAAGATCGCCGGTGTGGTTGTCGATCGGACGCTTCTCAGACTGGGGGATCTAAGTGGCGTGTTTCGCCGCATGGAGCCAGAGCTTATAACCCGGCAGATTATCGAGAAGCTTAGTCCACGCCTGGAAGAGATTATTGACGAGGTCATGGACCAGCGGCAGCCCGTGCTCTGGAATAACCTGCCCCGGCGAGCCCGGGAGCGGGTATATCATTGGGCGCGACAACAGCTTCCGCTGCGGGTCGAGGCGCTGATGGCTGATTTTGCCGATGAGATTACGGATCTGGTTGATCTCAAGGCGCTGGTGATCGACGAGATTCAACGGGACCGGAGCCTGATGAACCGTCTTTTCCTGGAATCGGGTGCTGCGGAGTTCCGCTTTATCATCCGCTCGGGCTTTTGGTTCGGCCTGGTGTTCGCGGCGGTGCCCGGCTGGCTTTGGCTGGAATATGGAGAGCCTTGGCTGCTTATACTGGGGGGCTTTCTTGTCGGTACGGTGACGAACTGGCTTGCGCTGAACATTCTGTTTCGCCCGGTCGAGCGCAAGCTGGTGCTTGGGCTGCGTCTTCAGGGATTGTTTCTGCAGCGTCAACAACAGGTGGCAGAAACATGGAGCCAACTGGTGGCGGCGGAGTTGTTGACGGTGGAGAAGGTGGCCAATGCCATGGTGAACGGCCCCAAAGCACACCGTACACGCGCCATTATTATGCGCCATATCCGCCCAGCCCTGGAGAAAGCCGGCGTGTTTCGCGTCCTGACCCAGCTGACGGTGGGTGCTGATGGCTACGTGGCATTGAAAGACGCGTTGAACGAGAAGGCCATTGAAATATCGACGGAACCCTTTCGGGATCAGAGTTTCAATCGGGATCGGGCGAACGTCGTGGCGGAGCTGATATTTGAACGTATGGCGGCATTGCCGCCAAAAGATTTCCAGGATGTGCTGCGTCCGGCGTTCCAGGAGGAAGAGTGGCAGCTCGTGCTACTGGGGGGCTTGTTTGGCGCACTTGCCGGTGCACTGCAGTCTTTGGTTGTGTTGCTTATATAGCCGTTGTCAATCGCAACTATAGCCGTTGTCAACCGCAACTATAGCCGTTGTCCGTTGCAGCCGGTCAGGTCCCGGTGCTACGTTGATCCCACATTGTCCGGGCCAGATGTAGCGCGCCTTCTTGAGTGTCCGCGCGACCAAGAGCCTTCAGAGCTATCGCAAGCGTTCCGATCACCGCGCGTTCGCCATAGCTGTCGGAGGCTTCACCCTTCCAAACAGCTGTCAGATGATCCAGTGATAGCGTTTCCGGCTTTAGGTGACGCAGCTCGCTTAGCGGCGGCCACTCCTCCTCATTTAGCTGACCCTGAACGACAGTTCTCGCCAACAATCGGGCGTCCGGGTTACGTTCTATTTCTCCGCCTTCACCCTTGATCACCGTAACGTTGGCATAACCCAGCAGGCTGGCTGCCCGCTGGTGGATCTCGCTGTAGCTCGGATGGAAGATTCCCTGCAGCACCACCTGAGCACTCAAGGGGTTCAACAGGCGCACCAGGCTATGGACTGGAGAGCGAAGGCCCAGAATTGATCGCATCTGAATGATGTCGTGGAGGCGCTGGTTCAGTGCGGACAACGGCATGTAGCAAAAGCCGTCGGTCTCTAGTGCCGTGTGGGCACTGTTCCAGTTCGAAGCGACAGAGAGGCCCAGATGACGTGCGACGGATTCGGTATACACGCGCCCTTGGGTATGCCCACCCGCACCGTGCATGAAGACACGCACGCCATTGCGCCCGAGCAGGTGGGCAGCGAGCAGAAACCAGGGCAGGTGGCGACGCTTGCCTGCGTAGGACGACCAGTCCAGATCTGCAGTCAGGTCGGCAGGCGGTGTTAAGTGCGCCCTGCAAGCCCGGGCAAAACCGGCGATTTCCTCGGGGCTTTCTTCCTTGATGCGTAGCAGCATCAGAAAGGCGCCTAACTGTAAATCCAGCACCTGTCCATCCAATATCATGGACATGGCTTCAAAGGCTTCACTTTCCGTCAGGCTGCGGCTGCCACGCTTGCCTTTGCCGAGAATGCGTACAAAGGGCGCAAATGGATGCTCATCGCGTTCGGTTGGGAAATGGTTGTTTGTGCTCATAAGCAATTCGTTGGCTTAGGGAGTCCTGCAATTTTGCTGGCTGTGCGGACTGGCGTGCCGCCGAACAGTTGCATGAAATAAATGCTGGTTCCTTTGTCGGGACCCAATTGCTGGCCGACTGCCTTAACCAGTATTCGCATGGGTGGAATGACGCCGTACTGCCGATAGAGGGAACGGAGGAAGTCGATCATCTCCCAGTGACCAGGTTCCAGTTCTATCTGCTCAAGGCGTGCTAGTGCTTCCGCAACGGGCGGGTTCCAGTCGGCCAGCAGCTTCAGATATCCTTCACTGTCGCGTTCGGGAAGAGCGCCTGTCGTCACGCCTGTTTCCATCGTCAAACCTGTATCTGTTTTCGAAAAAGTATCCGCTCTCAAAGAGGTGTTAGGTTTCAAAGCTGTGTTCGCTTTCAAAACGGTGCTCGCTTTCGAAAAGATGTTCGCTTTCAAAAAAGTGCCTGTCGTCGAAAGAGCGCTCGTCGTCGAA